>JAGQTE010000331.1 GCA_020439175.1 Acidimicrobiales bacterium
CAAGCACGCCCTCGAGCGCGACCGCCCCGAGCTGGCCGGTCGGTCCACCGCCATCCGCACCCCGGCGTGGACCTACGTCCACCGCATCAGCGACGTCGACGAGCTCTACGACCGCGCCGTCGACCCCGACGAGCGCCACAACCTGGCCGCTGACCCGGCTCACGCGGGCACGGTGGCCGAGCTGCGCACCACAATGCTCGACTGGCTCATGGCCACCGCCGACGCCGTCCCCACCGAGGCCGACCCCCGGTTCGACGCCGTCGGCGCCATCCGGGGCTGAGTTGAGAGGAAGGCACCGCCACGACGCTGCCCGCAGGTCTGGCGCGCGTCAGCGCTTCCGTCGCATAGAGGGGACCCAGAACTCCTGGAGCTCCCAGAGCCCGTGACCCAGCGCGCTGGCGACCGAGCGGCCATCCCGGCGGGCGGCTCGGAAGCCGTCGATGACGACGTACACGTAGAGCGCTGCCAGGACGACGCCGATGGCGACACAGGTCGCGGCGGCAATCGACAGACCGACGGCTACGAGGACGAGCCAGGCCACGGCCAGGCACACGAGCACTCCAGCTCCCCTCGCGACCGAGCGACGCGCACGACGTCGCCGTCCTGCCCGAACCGCAGGGTCGAGCCTGCTCGAAGAACCCACGAGGCGAGGCTATGCGGTGCCCCGTCGCGGGGGCCGCGCTCGATCGTTCTGGTAGTGCACCCGGTCGAGGAATCCACAAGTTGCACTACCGGAACGGTGAGAGCATCTGGCTGTGGATCCGCAGGCCCTGCCCGACGGGCACCCCATCGCCACTACCCCTCGGTAGACGGCTCGCCCATGCCCAGGGTGGGCGTCAGGCGTCAAGTACGCGGCCCCACAGCGACAACAGATCGTCGTCGGCTCGAGGTGCGCGGCGCGCCTCGGCGAGCGTCGGCATGGCGGCGAGCACCGCACGGCCGTGGGCGATCAGATCGGGCTGGTCCAGCAGGCGGGCGCTGATGTCGTCATCACCGACGAGATCCCACCGGTGCAGCACGAGCTCGCTGCGCGCGTGCGTGCGCAGCTGCTCGACCGACATGGCCCACCCGGTGAACGGCACGAGCTGACCGGCCGGCAGGGCGTCGAGGGCGGCGAGGAAGCGGCCGCCGACCTCGAAGAAGGCGATGCGAAGCTCGGGATCCGGGCAGGTCCGCCACGGCGCCTCACGGGCGGCGAACGGCCGCGTCGGCTCGTCGGTCCGGCCGGCCGCCGCCAACTCGGCGAGTCGGGCCATCTCCTCCGTGCCGGCGACCATGTGCGCGAGCAGGTCGTGTGCCGACCATCGGGCGCACCTCGTCGGGGCGTCCGGCGGAGTCTGGTCGAGGGCGTCGAGGAAGGCGGTGAGCTCGTCGTCGTGCATGGGAAGGATCATCCCCAAGCTCCAGCGACATGGCTGGCGGGTTTCCGACCTGACGGTGGCAGCGCCGCGCTACCCCGGCAGGCCGGGGGCGGCGGTGGCGGCGCCGCGGAAGCAGCTCACCGAGTAGGGGAAGTCCTGGGTCATCACGTAGTGGTAGGTGGTGACCTGCCGGCCGTCGAGCTCGATGGTGCTGGTGATGCCGTGGCATTCGTCGAGGTCCTCGGTCGTCAAGATGTTGCCCTCGCCGACCGTCGGCCCGGTGATCGGGAACCCGTCGAGCGCGAACCCGATGACGGTCTCGACACCGACGTCGTCGATGCACGACGACAGCGTGTGGTAGTGGTACTCGCTCGTCACCTGGGGGTGACCGTCGCAGCTGTCCTGCACCTCCCACGCCCCGGCGTCGCGGTTGCCGGCGTCGAAGGCGTTGAACAACGCCACACCGGTGGTCATCACCCCGGACTCGCCGCCCATGCACGCCGGCTCGTCGAGCAGCACGGGGTCGGCGGCCAGGTCGTAGGTGAGGTCCTGCTCCTCGATGTGGTTGGGGTTGCGGTCGTACTCGTAGGCGGGGTCGTCGGGCTGCACCGGGAACTCGCCGGTCGTGTGATCGTGCGGGACGTCGTTGGTGGCGATGATCCGCCGGTCGCCGTCGACGGTGGCGTCGTACTCGCCGTCCCAGGAGACCGACCCCTCGACGTGCACCTTGGCGTTGAGGTCGTACTCGGTGTTGTTGTTGACGAACCACGGGCCCCGCTCCTGCGCGCCGCCCCCGGTGCCCCCGGTGCGGCACAGGTACACGTAGCCCTTGCTCGGACCGTCGGTCACCGCCTTGCCGTCGCCCACCGGCAAGATGCCGTCCGCGTAGCGATCGCCGTAGTCGTGCGTCGGGTCCAGCACCAGGTCGGTGACGGCCCGGACCTCGACGTCGGCCGGCGTCGAGGACGGTGTCGAGGACGCCGTGGCAGCGACGGTCGTCTGGCTCCCGCTGCTGCCCGCCGAGCCGGCCGGCGCTTCGGGACCGCTCGAGGCCGTCGAGTCGGTGCTCGCGCACCCCGCCATCAGCACGACGGCGCCGAGCACGACCAGACCGCTGCGCCGGCCGAGGCGCCGCTCGTCTCGACCTCGCGCGCTGACGTGCCCCTGCCGATACCGCTCGAACGCCATCGGGCCAAGACAGCACACCGATCGCGCCTCGGCAAGTGGCTCGGCCCGGGCCGACGGTCACGCAGCGGGCCCGGCCACCGACGGCGAGCCGTCGCACGCCGGGCCACCCCTAGGCTCGACACCATGACGCTTCGGATGGACAACGTGGGGATCGTGGTCGAGGACCTCACGGCGGCGGTCGACTTCTTCGCCGAGCTCGGACTCGAGCTCGAGTTCCGCGGCATGGTCGAAGGCGCATGGGCGGGCAGCGTCACCGGCCTCGGCGACCAGAGCGTCGAGATCGCCATGCTGCGCACGCCCGACGGCCACGGTCGCCTCGAGCTGTCGCGGTTCGTGCACCCGGACGTGATCGCCGACCACCGCACCGCGCCGGTGAACGCCCTGGGCTACCTGCGGGTGATGTTCGCCGTGGACGACATCGACGACACGCTCGAGCGCCTGCTGGCGCGTGGCGCACAGCTCGTGAGCACCGAGGTGATCCGCTACGAGGACGCCTACCGTCTCTGCTACATCCGCGGCCCCGAGGGCATCCTGCTCGGGCTGGCGCAGCAACTGGTCTGAACCGATCGTCGAACGACCGGCGCCACAGGCGAGCGGCTGGTCCTACGCTCCTGCCGTGATGGCGCGGGAATCTGGCAAGCGGGGCGGCGGGTCCGGCTTGGTGTTGTCGGGGATGACCGCGGCCAACGCCATGATCCTCGTGGACCAGACGGCCGTGCCGCTCGCGTTGCCCGACATCATGCAGGACTTCGGGGTCGGCTCCCAGAACGTCCAATGGGTGCTCAACGCCAGCCTGTTGATGCTCGCGGGACTACTCGTGCTCGGCGGACGCCTCGGCGACCTGCTCGGCCGCCGCCGGGTGTTCCTCGCCGGATGCCTGCTGTTCTCGGGCGGCTCCGCCGTCGCCGGCCTGGCACCGGCGTTCGAGGTGCTCATCGCGGCGCGGGTCGTGCAAGGCGTGGGGGGCGCACTGATGCTGCCGACCTCGGTCGCCCTCGTCAGCGCAGCGTTCGGCGCAGACCGCAAGGGGCGGGCACTCGGCACGATGGGCGGCGTCGCCGCCGTCGCCGGCGCGCTCGGTCCGACCATCGGCGGCGTGCTGACGACCGCCGTCTCGTGGCGCGCCGTGTTCCTGGTCAACGTCCCGCTCGCCGTCTTCTGCGTGCTGGTGACGCTCCGCGCGGTTCCGGCCGACGCCCCCCGCACCGGTCGGGTGCACGTCGACATCTCGGGATCGGCGCTGTTCTGCGTGGCGTTGGTCTCCGGCGTCTACGGGCTGTCCCGGACCCAGGCCACACCCTTCACCGACGCCTCCGTCGCCGTCCCCCTGGTCGCCGCCGCCGTCGCCGCAGCGCTGTTCGTCGCCCGTGAGCGACGTGCCGCCAATCCGCTGCTGAGCTTCTCGTTGCTGCGCGCCAACCGGAACTACCTCGGCGCGACGCTCTCGCAAGGGCTCGCCGGCATGGCCGAGATGGGGCTCGGGATCATCTTCCCGTTGCTGCTGGTGCTCAACCTCGAGATGACCCCTGCGCTCGCCGGGCTGGCACTGATCCCGACGACGCTGCCGATGATCGTGCTCGCCCCCGTCACCGGTCGGTGGTACGACCGCTCGGGAGGACGACGCCCACTCGTCGTCGGCTTCCTGGCGCTGGCCGCGTCGGGGGTGGCGCTCGCCATCGGCGTCTACCTGGCGAACGACCCGGCCACGGCACCCGAGCCGCGGACCTACCTGGCGCTGCTGCCAGGGTTCCTGCTCTACGGGATCGGCCTCGCGCTGGTGCTGACCGCCAACGATCCCGTGAGCCTCGACTCGATCCCTGAACAGGACGAGGGTCAGGCCTCCGGCGTCTCGGCCACGGCCGAGCAAGGCGGCGGCGCCGTCGGCATCGCGATCTTCTACGCCTTGTTCCACACGGCCTACATCGGCCGCCTGCACGACCTCCTCGACGGAGGCACGTTGGCCGGGCTCTCCGCGCAGCAGTACGCCCAGCTGCGCTCGGGTCTGCAGGCCGCCGAGCAGACGGGCCTGCAACCCGACCACTTCGACCCGACGCTGCTCCCGTACCTCGGCGCCACCTATGCCGCGTCGCAGCACGCCTACATCGTGGTGTTCCTGGCGGTGAGCGCCGTCGGCGTGCTCGGCGCCGTGGCGACCGGATGGTTGGTTCGCCGCCCGACCTAGCGACGCCCCGGCAAACGATCAGAGCACGCCGCCACCTGCGCCGGCGACGGTCAGCGGTGCGGATCGGACGGCATCGAGTCCAGGTAGGGCGCCAAGACCTCGAGCGCGTGCTCGACGTTGCGCGCGAGCTGCACCTCGAGGTCGTCGATCTCGACGCCCAGCATGATCCGCTCGTGGAGCTTGCCTTGGATCATGCCGAGGAACAGCTCGGCGTCCTGGCGCGGTCGGGCGCTGCCGAGGGCCTCGAAGTCGTCCTCGACCACAGCGACGGCGCGCTCGGTGATCTCGTCGGCGAAGAGCGGGCCGAGGCCGTCGGCACCGTCGGCCACAGCGATGCGCTGCAGCGCCAGGGACTCGGGCAGGTAGCAGCCGTGGAGGTAGTTCATCCCCAGCCGGCGTAGGCGGTCGATCGGTGACGACGCCTCGTCGAGACCGACGTGCAACAAGGGCTCGATCATCCCGGCGCTGCGCACGAGCGCGGCGTGCAGGAGCCCGGCCTTGTCACCGAAGTGGCGGTAGAGCGTCTCCTTCGACGCCTTCGCCGACGCCGCCACGGCGTTCATGCTGAAGCGGCGGTACCCGTCGCGCAGCAGCACCCGCAGGGTGTGGTCGAGCAGGTGCGCCTGCAAGGCGTCGACCTGCGGCGTGGCCGACTGCTCGAGGGGGGTTGCGCTGCCGCCGGACATGGGTGCATAGTACCGTACCGATGCCGTACCGTACGGTACGGTTCGGTGCCGAGGTCGTGGCGTCACGGAGACGAGCGAGGAACGATCAATGGGTGACGGGATCTTGCAATCCGCATGGGACTCGCTGCGCGACAGCCTTGGCAGCTTCGTGGGGTCCCCCGGCTTCTTGCTGTCCGCGGTCGTGCTCGGCATCTACGTGCCGGGGGTGATCTTCTCGATCGTCGACGTGCACGTGGCCAAACGGATGACGTGGCGCGAGAGCCTCGGCGTCTACTGGCGGGCGATGAAGTGGTACAGCCTCGTCTACGTCGTGGCGCTGGCGGCCTGCATCCTCGTGCCGCTGCCGTTCGCCTTCGAGGTTCCCGAGGCGGCACCGACCACCGGCGAGCTCCTCCGCGACCTCGTCCTGTACTTCCTGATCGGCGACTTCTGCTCGTACTGGTGGCACCGGCTCGAACACCAGCAGGGCTGGTACGCCAAGCGGGTCCACCGCACGCATCACGGTGACCGACCGCCGCTGAGCATCTGGACGGCGATGGTCGTGCACCCGATCGAAGGCATGACCGTGTTCGTGTTCTTCCACCTCTACGGCATCGCCTTCCAGATCCACATCTTCACCTTCGCCATCGCGGCGTTCGCCATGACCGCCGTCACGATGATCACCCACTGCGGCTACCGGCTCCCCGGCTACGACGCCGTGTTCGCCCACGCCGCCGGCCACGACCTGCACCATGCCAACCGCAAGCCGACGAACATCTCGGTCGTGTTCTCGCTCTGCGACCGGCTCTTCGGCACGTACCAGCCCGCCAGCTACAAGAACCCGAAGGTCCCTGCCGCCGTCGAGCCCACCACGGTGGAGCCGGCGACCACCGGCTGATCCAGCTCAGCTCGTTCGGGCTTCTGCACCGAGCGAGCCGATCGGGATGGCGATGGCGGCGCCGTCGACACAGGTCCACACCGCCGTGCCGTCGTGCATCTTCGGCCACAGCGGCGTACCCGGATGCGCAGGGCACGCCGGGAAGGCCACCGCCCAGTGGGCCCGGCTCTCCACGAGCACCTCCTGCACGGCGTCGGCAATTGCGACGGTTGCGTCCTCCAGCGACGGCCACTCAGCGCGCCCGACGCCGGTCCAACCCTCGTCTGGTACGCCGACATAGATGGTCGGCGATCGCCCGGGCGAGGTGATCTCCGACAGCAGCCACGGGTCGTGTGCGAGCACCTCGGGCGGAAGATGGGCATCCTCACTGTCGATCACGAGGACGGCGCCGGCACCGAGCTCGCAGCGCACGTCCGAAAGGACACGATCGATAGCGGACCGATAGACGTCACAGGTCGAGTCGGGTTTCGACATGGCAGCACCGCCTCCGCGCTTGCCCGGTGGCGTCAGGTCACTGCGACGGCACGGCGTCCGGAGTGAGGGCCTCGGCGATCGAGATCCAGATGGGCTGGGCCCGGTTGGAGCCCACCTCCGTGTCGGGCCCGGCCGTGGCGACGACCGCCACCGAGAGGTCCTGCGCCGGCAGGTAGGCCTGCACCGCACCCATGCCGCCGAACAGCGGCCGCTGCACGATCCAGTCCTGCATGACCAGCACGCCGAGCCCGTAGTACTGGTCCGCCGTCATCTGACGGCAGACATCTGGCGGACAGGTCTCCGGCGCCGCCGGCAGCTGTGCCGTGTCGGGAGCGATCATCGCCTCGTAGGACGCCTCGGTCAGCAGGTCGCCGCGACCGACGGCGCGCGCCGAGGCGGCCAGGTCGCAGATGTCGGTGGACAGCACCGAACCGGGCGCCGTCTGCCACGAGGGGTTCCACCACGTCGTGTTCTCGTACACGCCACGCTCGGCGCTGTAGGTCTGCAGCGCCGGTGCGGGCAGGTCGGTGCCGAGAACCGGCTCCGTACCGGTCAACCCCATCGGCTCGATCACCCGGGTGCGCAGGAGCTCCTCGAGCGGCTCCCCGCCAGCCGCCGCCAGCGCCGCGCCGAGGATCTGGTAGTTGGTGTGCGCGTAGCTCCAGCCCTGCCCCGGCAGATACCAGGGTGGCGTCGCCATGGCGAAGTCGAGGAGCTGATCCGGCGTGAACCCGACGAACGGGTTGTCGAGGTAGGTCGTCTGGAACGCCTCGCTGCGCACGTAGTCCGGGTAGCCCGACGTGTTATTGGTGAGCATCTCGAGCGTCACGGCGTCGGCGTCGGGCACGTCGAGATCGGGGAGCCACCGGCTGATCGGATCGTCGAGGGACACCTCACCCGACTCGGCCATCAGCAACAGCAGCGTGCCCAGGTAGGCGAAGGCCACGTTGCCGCCGCGGAAGTGCATGGCCGCCGCCGCCGGCTCGTCGGGCAGGCTCTCACCGACCGATCCGGCGGCGATCACCTCATCGCCGCGGGTGACCCGGTACAGCACGGCCTGCAGCCCGTCCGCTGCCACGGCGTCGTCGACGATCGTCGCCACGGCGTCGGCATCCGGGCCGGCAACCGGCTGGTTGGTGCACCCGTCGCCGGTGGCACTCGACGTGCCGGCCGTGCTCAGCGCCGTGCCGCTCGAGAGGGAGCCGGTCGAGCCCGTCCCCGTCGCATCGGGCGTGGCGGTGGTGCATGCCGCCAGGCTCAGGGCCACGACGATGGACGCGCCGAGGCCGAGCGAGCGGGTGCGGGTGGGAGGCGTGCGCATCGCAGGACCTTACGCCGAGGTCGACGCACCTCAGGAGGCGCCGTCCGGGGCGACGAGGCGCGTGACCTCGTCGAGCGCCTGGCGCAACCGGTCGACGTTGCCAACTGCTCGAGGTCCGCGCCGGCAGCCTCGCGTGGATCGATGTTCCCCCGGGCAGTTCGACGATGACCGGCTCCGTGCGACACTCGCGCCCGTGACCGAGCCTCGGTGGAACTCGAACCTGCACGCCCTCGACCTGCTGCTCGACGAGGTCCCCGATGGCGCGCACGACGGGCTCGACGTCGGCTGCGGGGAAGGCGAGACCGCCCGCCACCTCCGGGCACGGGTACCACACGTCGTCGGCATCGATCCGGACGAGACGAGCATCGAGCTGGCCCGGGCGGCCGGCGACGACATCGACTATCGCCTCGCCGAGCTGCACACCGCTGACCTCGGCGACAGCGGCTTCGACGTCGTGACCTGCGTGGCGATGCTGCACCACGTCGACCAGGCGACCGGGCTCACCGACCTCGCCCGCCTCGTCCGGCCCGGTGGCATCCTGCTCGTCGTCGGTCTGGCGCGGTCCCGGTCGGTGGCCGACTATCTGCGGGACGCCGTCGACGCCGTGGCGTTACGTCGCCACACGCTGCGCACGCCGGTGTGGGAGACGCCGTCGCCCAAGGTGTGGCCGCCACCGCTGACGTACGCACAGACGAAGGCCGTGTCGCTCGACGCCTTGCCGACGGCGACGTTCCGCCGCCTGTCGTACTTCCGCTACGGCCTCACGTGGAGGCCGTGAACCCTGGGCCTTCTTGTGGTGTCCGGCCGCGCATGCGCGGCTGGACACCACACGAACGGGATGTCAGGCGAGCCGGCGTGCACGGAAGACCAGGTCGTCGACGTGGTGCGACGCCGTCGCCGAACCCGGCGGGCGCGGACGTGTCTCGTGCACCTCGACCTCCCAGCCGGGAGCGGCGGCCACCGCCGCCGCCACGTCCTCGACCCGGACGTAGGCGTCGGGATCGAAGGCGCGGCTCTGGGTCGCCGTGTCGACGGGTGCGCGCATCGGGGCCAGGTCGTGGCTGACCACGAGCAGCCGCCCGCCCGGCGCCACGGCGGCGAGGAGGTTCGCAACGCCCTGGTCGTCGGCCCGGCGCGGCAGCGACGCGTACTGCGCCGACACGAGGTCGAATGCTGCCACGGGCAGTGCCCCGACCTCGTTGGCATCACCGCACGTGCAGGTGATCTGAATACCTCGTCGCGTGGCTTCGGCCTCGGCCCGTTCGAGGGCGACCCGCGAGATGTCGTTCGCCGTCACCTCCCACCCCTGCTCGACCAGCCAGAGGGCGTCGGCTCCCTCGCCGGCACCGACGTCGAGGGCGCGTCCCGGCGTCAGTCCCGTGGCCTCGTGCACCAGCGTGCCGTTCGGGTTGCCGCTCCAGATCTGGTCGCCGCCGTAGCGGCGGTCCCA
>JAGQTE010000332.1 GCA_020439175.1 Acidimicrobiales bacterium
CGGCCGCGGCATGATCCTGGGTGGAGAAGATGTTGCAGCTGGCCCAGCGGACCTCGGCGCCCAACGCCGTGAGGGTCTCGATGAGCACCGCCGTCTGGATCGTCATGTGCAGCGAACCGGTGATGCGGGCGCCGGCGAGCGGCTGGGCATCGGCGTACTCGGCCCGCAGCGCCATCAGCCCGGGCATCTCGTGCTCGGCGAGGCGGATCTCCTTGCGACCGAACTCGGCGAGATCGAGGTCGGCGACGCGGTACTGGAGCGCGCCGAAGCCTTGGATGGTGTCGTTCAGGGACATGGTCGGACCTCCGGTCCATCACGGGCGCGCGCCCGCGGCGCGCGCAACTGGCAGTTGGAAGGTCCGAGCTGGGGCCTGCTGGCTCCGGTCAGATCAGCCCGGGAGCCCGACAGTGTAGGCCATCACGAGCTCTGGGCCAGCTCTTCCTTGAGACGGTCGAGCACCTCGATGGGCCCCGGATCGACACCGGCGAGCTCGGCGAGGTGCAGGCTCACGAAGTCACCCACCAGCACCAGGTCGAGCAGCTGGGCCAGCGAGCCGTCGCCCTGGGCCACCACCTCGTGCACGCCGTGCACGCTCGAGCGGAGCAGGTCGTCGACGAAGGCGAAGCGCTTGGCCAGCTGCGGATGCTCGAACTCGGTGCGCAGGTTCACGACCGAGAAGATGCTGCGGTCGACCGGGGCCGAAGCGCCCCAACCGCAGATCTCGTTGTGGCACAGCTCGGGCGACACGTTGGCGAACGCCGGCGCCTTGACGTTCTCGTTGACCTGGCACTTCCAGCGGTAGGCCGCGGCCGCGCCCAGCCCGCCGCCGCCGTAGAAGATCGGCACGGTGCCGGCCACCGCCTCGGCCACGGTCCGGGCGACGCCACCCTCGAGCAGCTCGTCCCGCCGCACCTTGAGCTGGTGCACGGCCGCCTCGATCCACGACGTGGCGCCCGGGAACAGCCCGACCCGTTCGAGCACCAGCAACGGGGGGATCCCCACGGCGCCGATGCCGGCGCGCGGCATCGGGATGGGCGGCAGCGCGATGTGCGGCATGGACCAGCCCCGCGCCAGCTCCGCCAGCTCCCCGCCGCTGCTGAGCGCCACGACGTGGGCGCCCTGCAACATGGCGTTCGTGGCGGCGTCGATGGTCTCCTCGGTGTTGCCCGAGCACGACACGGCGAACACCAGCGTGCCCTCGCCGATGAAGTTGGGGATGGCGTAGCCCTTGTGCACGACGACCGGCACCGGCATGAACGGCCCCGCCACCTCGCGCACGAGGTCGCCGGCGATGCCGCTGCCACCCATGCCCATCACCACGACGTTCTCGATCTCGTCGTGCGCCGGCAGCTCGTCGATGCCGGCGGCAAGGGTGGTGGCGTGCTCGACCTGCTCGGGCAGCCCGGCGTGGAGGTCCCACATGCCGACGCTGTCGAGCCGCGCCATCAGGCGGGCGTCCCCGTGCTCGGCACGCCGTCGGCTTCCGCCTTGGCATCGAGGCGCGCCGCCTCGTCGTCGTCGAGCGCCGTGGCCTCCTCGATCAACATGATCGGGATGTCGTCGGCGATGGCGTAGGTCCGCTTGAGCCGCGGGTTGTACAGCACGTCCTCGTCGGCGAAGTACAGCAGCGGGCCCTTGTCCTCCGGGCACGCCAGGATCTCGAGCAGTTGGGGGTCGAGCGCCATGGGTCTCCTTCAGTCGCTCGGCGAGCGTAGTCGCCTCGTGGGTGCGGGCCGGAGTCCGGAAGCCGCCCGTGGTCCGCCTGGGTCAGCCCTCGGCGGCGATGATCGCCTGGACCTCGGCCACCCGCCGGGCGACGGCCTCGTCGTCCGGCGCCTCCAGGTTGAGCCGCAGCAGCGGCTCGGTGTTGGAGGGGCGCAGGTTGAACCACCACTCGCCGAGGTCGACCGTCAGCCCGTCGAGCCGGTCCTGCTTGGCATCGGGGTAGGCGGCCGCCACCCGGTCGATCACGGCGGCGGTGTCGGGCACGGTCGTGTTCAGCTCGCCCGACGCGGCGTAGCGCTCGAACGGCTTGCGCAGGACCGACAGCGCGACCCCGGCGTGCGACAGCGCCTGCAGCACGACGAGGGCCGCGATGATGCCGCTGTCGGCGCGGTAGTTGTCCCGGAAGTAGTAGTGGCCCGAGTGCTCGCCGCCGAAGGCGGCGCCGGTGTCGGCCATGACCTTCTTGATCAGCGAGTGCCCGACGCGGGTGCGCACCGGGGTCCCGCCGTTCTCGACGATCACCTCGGGTACCGCCTTGGAGCAGATGAGGTTGTGCAGGATCGTCGAGCCCGGGTGCAGCTCGAGCATCTCGCGGGCGACGATGGCCGTGGTCAGCGAACCCGACACCAGCTGCCCCTCGTCGTCGACCAGGAAGACGCGGTCGGCGTCGCCGTCGAAGGCCAGCCCGACGTCGGCGCCGGTCTCGAGGACCCGCGCCTGCAGGTCGCGCAGGTTCTCGGGTTGGATGGGGTCGGCCGGGTGGTTCGGGAAGGTGCCGTCGAGCTCGCCGAAGAGCACCTCGAGCTCGATGGGCAGCCCGGCGAAGACCGCCGGGGCGATCAGCCCGCCCATCCCGTTGGCGGTGTCGGCGACGACGCGCAACGGCGCCAGACCGTCCGCATCCACGAAGCTGCGCACATGGTCGGCGAACGGCGCCAGGGCGTCGCGCTCGCCCACGGCGCCGACGCGGTCGGTGGGGGCCACCCCGGCGGCGGCCGCCGCCTTGATCTCACCGAGCCCGCTGTCCTCCCCCACCGGCTTGGCGCCCGACAGGCACAGCTTGATGCCGTTGTACTGGGCGGGGTTGTGCGACGCCGTCAGCTGCGCCGCCGGTGCCCCCCAGTGCCCCGACGCGAAGAACACCTCGTCGGTCGAGCACAGGCCCAGGTGCACGACATCGACGCCCTGGGAGGTCACCCCCCGGGCGAAGGCGTCCGCCAGCTCGACCCCCGACGGCCGCATGTCGCGCCCGATCAGGATCTCGGCGACGTCGCCGTCGGTGGCCAGCGCGAACGCCGCGAAGGCGGCGCCGAGGCCCTCGACCATGGCGGCGTCGAGCTGATCGGGGTAGGTCCCGCGGATGTCGTACGCCTTCACCACGGCGTCGAGGCGGGCAGGGTCGATGGGAGCGCCGTTGCTCGTCATAGGCGACCGAGCCTAGTTCGGGGCCTTCGGTGCGCCGACCACCGGGACCGGCACACGAGCGCGCCGTCAGGCCACGTCGGAGGCGCCGTCGGGGGCCGAACGCAGCGCCGGGGCGCTGAGCAGCGGCGCGTGGCGGGCATCGAGCTCGTAGACGCCCTGGCGGTGCCATTGGCGGATGCGGAAGAGGTCGCGCACCAGTCGCCCCGCGTCGCGGGCGACCTTCACGGTCGACCGCTGCCGGTTCTCGACGCGCACCGGCACCTCCAGCAACGACAGCTCGTACAGCTCGACCAGGTGGAACACCTCGACGTCGAAGGCGAACCCGTCGACGTGCGAGTGCCCGAAGATGAGCTGTGCCACATCGGAGCGGAACGCCTTGAGCCCGCACTGGGTGTCACGGTGGTGCCCCAGCAGCACGGCGTGGGTGAGCCGGTTGATGATGCGTCCGCCGATCTCGCGCAGGCGTCGGGCACGCACCAGCGTGGTCGTGTCGGTGTGGCGACGGCTGCCGACCACCACGTCCCAGCCCGCCTCCACCTCGGCCAGCAGGTCGAGCAGCTGGTCCGGCGAGTACGACAGGTCGGCATCGGTGAACGCCACCGTCCGGCCGTGGGCCGACAGCATGCCGGCGCGCACCGCCGCCCCCTTCCCGCGGTTCACCGGTTGGCGCAGCACCAGGTCGGCGCCGGCGGCCTCGGCGAGCTCCGCCGTGCCGTCGTGGGAGCCGTCGTCGACCACGATGATCTCGAGCCCGCCATCGGCGACCACATCGGCCAGTGCCGCCCGGAGGCGCATGACGGTCACCCCGATGCTGTGCTCGCGATAGGCCGGCACCACCACCGAGAGCCGCACGTCACCGGGGGGCGCGGGTCGCAGCCGCTTCTGGTCGAGGTTCGTCAGCACCTCCACCCGACGCTCGCGACGACCGGCGATCGCCCGCGCCGCGCCGACGCCCAGCAGCACCCCCACGACGGCCACGACGACACGACTCCGACGCACGGGCGTCACCCTAGCGACGGGTCATCGTCCGCCGGCGCCTCGGGTTGCGGCGGTGCGTCGGCTTGCGGCGGTACCTCGGGTTGCGGTGCAGCGAACGGCCCGACGACCGGGCCGAACCCCATGGAGGCCGCGGCCGCGACGTCGACCGGTGCGAGCTCCGGGTCGGGCGCACGCCGCAGGCCCGGGTCGCGATAGTCGATCGGCTGCAGGCGGAACAGCACGATCAGCCCGACGATCCCGAAGACCGTCAGCAGCATGCCGAGGTAGTCGATGCCGGTCCGGCCGAAGGTGAGCTCGACGTGCTCGGCGGTCGGGACGACGACCATGAGGTTCGGCGACACGCGCCACGGACCGTCCGCCCCCGAGGCCTGCCAGTTCGGGAAGTACGAGGTGCGCACGAGCACGGGCACCCCGGTCCGGTCGACGTCGAAGCTCATCGAGTCGAGCTCGGTCGAGATGTTCGACACCTCGACGCCACCGGTGGCGCGCAGCTCCGGCGAACCACCGACCGACACCCGCTGCCACGCATCGGGACCCGACTCGGCGAGGGGCACGTCCCACGCCGCCTCGTCGACGTACCAGGGCATGGTCACGTGCTGCCAGGGCGAGCCGGTCTTCGGCTTGCCGCCGATGTCGAGCTCGGGCTCGACCTCGCTGAGGCCCGTGACGACGGCCGGCTCGTAGTCCAACCCGACGGCGAGCTCGTTGCCGCCGGTGATCTCGTAGATCTCCCACGGACCCGACGACGCCACCAGCTCGAGGTCCGGGTGCTCGCGGGCGAACGCCTTGGTGTGATCGGAGATGGCCATGTAGTACCGGACGCCGAACATCTGCAGGTGCTCGATGCCGCGGGCGAAGTCGGCCTCGGTGTTCTGGCCGGCGCCGTAGGGCAGGTCGCGCTGGGCGTTCGAGGGCCGGGTGGACAGCTCGTCCTGGTTGATGAAGTGGTACGGCGTCGACGACGACGACTCGAAGTACAGACCCTCCATCGAGCCGATGCAGCTGTCGGTCCAGAACGGCAGCAGCATCAACGCCATCGGCGTGCCGTACCGGTCGTGTTGCGGTTCGTGCTCCCACATGGCCCGACCGCACCCCCGCTCGGCGCCGAGGCGCGCCATCGTCTGCACGACGTCGTGGTACTCGGGGTACGCCGGCTTGTTCTCGTAGCCGACGAAGTTCCAGTCGGCCCACGACGGGATGTAGCTCGAGTCCGACGTCGACAGCGGCCCCCACCGGAACACGTTGTCGGTTCCGACGCTGCCGCCGGGCAGCACCCGCAACGGGAGCGCCAGCAGGATCAGCCCGAACAGGAGCCCGCCGGAGGCCGTCACGATGGGGATGGTGCGGATGGGTCTGGCCACGTCGCGGGCGAACAGGACCGACAGCAGCCGCCCGATCTCGGCGATGCCGATGGCGGCGAGCAGGTACAGCGACAGGTAGTAGAAGGGCAGCAGCCGGGCGTTCCACAGCCGCCCCTCGGGGACGAGGACGAACGCCACGCCCATGGTCACCGCCACCAGACCCCAGAACAGCCCGCCCCGGTGACCCCAGATGATCGACAGCAGCAGACCGGCGGCGGCGAAGGCCAGCACCCACCACAGCTTCGGGTGGTTGACCATCTGCGTGCCGTCCATCGTGGCGCGATCGAACAACATGTTGTACGGGTCTTCGCGCTTCTCCCAGCCCATGTCGTTCATGTACTTGTGCTGGAGGTAGAAGGGCACCGACCAGAAGGCGCTGAGCATGCCCCCGACCGCCAGCACCGGGATCCAGTAGAGGTGCCGGCGCCAACCCGGGATCACGGAGAGGTAGCCGGCCATGGCCAGCGCCGCCACCGCCAGGCCCCAGGGGCGCTCCAGCGACCAGCGCACCGTCGACAGGATCGGGGCGTCCGGCACGGACTGGTCGAGCGACACGTTCCAGCTCAGGGCGGCGCCCACGGCGGCGATGCCGAGCAACGGCAGGCCGATCCGGACGAACCGCTTGCGGTCGACGCCGATGTGCAGGGCCAGCGCCAGCACGGTGCCGACGAGGACGAAGATGAACGGGATCAGGTGGCACAGCGCCGTCAACGCCAGCAGGAGGGCGGCCCACCCTCGATGGCGCCCCGTCCGCAGGCCACGCAGCAGCACGCCGAGGTAGAGCACGGCGAAGGTCAACGAGATCGAGAACGCGAACTCGCCGGCCAGCGTGGACGGGATGTTGCCGCCGTAGATCGAGAACGACCGGTCGAAGAGGAACACGGTGGCGCCGACGGCCATCAGCGGGGGTGCGGGGAACGGCAGATCGGCGAGCTTGCCGAAGGCGTACACGGCGATCGGCAGGCTCACGACGCCGCTGATGGCCACGAGCTTGAACGCCACGCCGTAGGGCAGCACGTAGCTCAACAGGGCGATCGCCAGCGACGGCACCACCATGTAGAACTGGTACGCGGGCATGCCGGCGTACCAGTCCGGGGTCCAACCGGTGAGCCGGAACGACGGCAACAGGTGATCGCGCAGGTAGGCGGGGCCCCACACGTGGGCGCCCATGTCGCCACCCGCTGGGGTGTTGTCGTCGAACACAGTGCCGAGGCCGCTCCAGCCGAGGTTCGGGACGTTGGAGAAGGGGTGCGCCACCTGGACGTAGGTGAACACCACACAGGCGGCGACGACGACGAACGCCACCCACGACTCGATGGGGCGGCCGACCAGGAACGCCGCGGTCCGATCCCACGCCCGCGCCACGATCGTGCGCTGCGAGGCGTCGCCCGGAAC
>JAGQTE010000333.1 GCA_020439175.1 Acidimicrobiales bacterium
CCGGCCCACGCCGCCTGGGCAGCCCGGCGGGCGTTCGAGCGCCGCCGGACCGTGACGATGAGCACGATCAGGCCCACGACGAACCCGGTGGCGCCGACGACGAGGCCGGCGAGGATCCACACGCCGCTGCTCTCGACCAGCGAGTTGAAGTCCTGGCCGACGCGGACGGTCACCGCGCTCGACGTGCCATCGATGTCGGCGACCGCGACGTCATACGTGCCGGCCTCGTCGATCGTGAAGGTGCCGATCGACCGGAACGCCGAGCTCCCGGCGTCCGCCCCCGGCGTCGGCGGCCCGACCGCCACCTCGTCGCCCCGGGAGGGCGTGACGGTCACCGTCGGGTTCGACGTCGGCAACGTGCCGCCGCCTTCGCTGAACAGGTACAGCTCGTAGCGCTGGGCGCTGAGTTGGAGCTCCTCGGACTCGCCGATGGCCACACCCGGGGCGTCGACGAGGCCTCGCACGATGTCGAGCGCTCCCACGAGGATCAGGCCGAAACCGCCGAAGATGCCGACGACGAGCAGGATGGCACCGACCCACAGACCGGCCTTCCCGGGCTGGCGGATCTGCACAGGGCTCGGCTGCATCGCTCCAGTGTGTCCCACGCGGCCTCAGCGCGTGAGGTCGACGCCCTGCAGACGGTCGCGCAGCACCTCGAGGCGCTCGACCGGCTGCACGACGGCGAAGCGCACGTGACCCGACGCCGCCGGACCGTAGAACTCCCCCGGGCTGCACAGCGCGCCCCCGCGCTCGGCCAACCGCCGGGCGAACGCCCAGGCGTCTCCGTCGGGCACGCGGGGCCAGAGGTAGAAGCCGCCGTCGGGCAGCTCGCAGGGCACGCCGGCAGCGGAGAGCACCCCGGCGAGCAACGCCAGCCGCTCGCGGTAGCGCTCGCGCTGGGTGGCCACATGGGCGTCGTCGTCGAACGCAGCCACCGCGGCCGCCTGCACCGGGCCGGGCACCATGAAGCCGGCGTGCTTGCGCAGCTCGCGCAGCCAGTGCACCAACGCAGGATCGCCGGCGTAGAAGCCGGCACGCGCCCCGGCCAGGTTCGACCGCTTCGACAGCGAGTGCACCGCCAGCACGCCGTCGAGGCCTTCGGCGAGGATCGTGGTCGGCGGGCCGGTCCAGGTGAACTCGGCGTAGCACTCGTCGCTGGCGACCGGCACCCCGCGGGCGCGCCCCCACGCTGCCGCCGCCGCCAGGTCGTCGAGGTTGCCCGCCGGGTTGCCGGGCGAGTTCACCCACAGCACCAACGCCCGTGCCGCGTCGGCCGGGTCGATGGCGTCGAGACGCAGGTTCCAGCGCGCATCGACCGGCACCGGCACGGCGCGACACCCGGCCAGCGACGCACCCATGGCGTACGAGGGATAGCTCACCGCCGGGAACAGGACCGTGTCTCGGTCCGGTGCGCGCAGCCGCAGCAAGTGCGGCAGCCCGGCGACGAGCTCCTTCGTACCGATGCAGGCGGCGATGGCATCGGTGGGGACGACCACGCCGAACCGACGCTCGAGCCAGCCGGCCGCCGCGGCGCGGTAGGCCGCCGAGCCGATCGAGGGCGGGTAGCCGTGCATCGTGGCGGCATCGGCGAACGCGGCCACCACCGCGGCCGGCGCCGGGTCGGTCGGCGTGCCCACCGAGAGGTCGATGCAACCCCCGGGCAGCGCGTCGGCGATGGGCTGCAGCTCGGCCAGGCGGTCGTAGGGGTACGGCGGCAGGACGAACCCACCGGCGGTGGCATCGCTCACCGTGCCACCTCGGCGGCGACGGAGCGCGCTGGGGTCGTCGCCCCGTCGTCGACCACGAACTCGGACCATCGGGAGGCGACGGCGTCGTCGAGCCGGGCGCGCACCACCATGGCGTCCTCCCCGGCGACCTCGGAGAGCACCTGGCCGTCGCGATGCAGCGCGGCGAGCACGTCGCCGCGCGCGAAGGGCACGACCAGCTC
>JAGQTE010000334.1 GCA_020439175.1 Acidimicrobiales bacterium
AGCCGTCCGGCGCCACCGCACCCCCCGACGACGTCGAGACGGCGACGATGCGGGCACCGCCGGCCAGGAGCTGACCGACGAGGGCGGTACGCAGCGCCGGCGCCATGGCGTCGACACCTTCGAGGATGACGCGGGTGCCGTCGGCGCCGCCCACGGCGACGAGGCCGGCGAGGACGCCGGCGGCGGTCAGGTCGTGGTGCGCGGCCCACCAGTCGTCGGGGCGCGGGTCGCCGGCACGCAGGACGGCGGCGCCGTCGGCGTCGATGCCCTTGCCGGGTTCGAGCAACAGCTCGCCGGCCGCCACGTCGGCCTCGACGGCGGAGGCGAACGACGCGATGGCGGCAGCACGGTCGTCGGGGCGGGCGTTCACGCCGGCGGACGCGCCGCCGGCCCGCCGTTCGAACGAGGCGAACCGGTAGGTCATCGACCGGGCGAGCCAGGTGGCGCCGTCGGTGAGGATCTTCGGGGCCGAGCGCACGACGCCCGCCGCCGGGACACCCTCGAGGTCCCGCACGACGAAGGCATCGACGGACTCGAGGCGCTGCAGCTGCATCCGGGCATTCTGGCACCGCGGCGGGTCGGTCGATCCACTCGCCGACCCCGTGACCGCCGGAGGGCGGGTCGGGCGATCTCCTAGACTGCCGACGGTCGCGGTGGGGTGCCCGACCGTCACAGGGATGGAGGACGATCGGTGCAAGCCGTTGCAGCGGGCAGCGCACGTCCCTCGGCCAGCGTGCTCGTGGTCGAGGACGCGCCGGAGTTCGTCGAGCTCCTCGTGCCCCTGTTGCAGCGCGAGGGCTACAGCACCCACGTCGCCACCGACGGCGAGCAGGCCATCGACATGGCCACGGCGCTTCGACCCGACGTGATCGTGCTCGACCTCAGCCTGCCGAAGCTCGACGGGGTCGAGGTGTGCCGAGCCGTGCGCAGCTTCTCCGATGCCTATGTGATCATGCTGACGTCGCGCACCGACGAGGTCGACCGGGTGATCGGTCTCGAGGTCGGCGCCGACGACTACCTGACCAAGCCGTTCTCGCCACGCGAGCTGGCAGCGCGGGTGCGGGCGATGCTGCGCCGCCCGCGCACGACGACCGACGACGGCACGTCGGCGCGCCGCGTGGGCGACCTCGAGCTCGATCCGCTGGCCCGTCGGGTGCTCGTCGCGGGCGACGAGGTCCAGCTGACCCGCATCGAGTTCGACCTGCTGGCGGCGCTGACGGCGAAGCCGTCGATGGTGTTCAGCCGGGCCATGCTGCGCGAGCTCGTGTGGGGTCCGGAGTGGTTCGGTGACGACCACGTCGTCGACGTGCACATCGCCAACCTCCGCAAGAAGATCGACCTCGGCCGCCACGGCAGCAGGATCACGACCGTGCGCGGCGTCGGCTACCGCATGGACGACGCCTGAGGCCACGCCCCGACGGCGCCGCACCGGTCAGCTCTGGGCCAACCGCACCATCGCCGCCTCGAGCGCGTCGGTCACCGTCGCCGCCGCCGCACGCAGCACGACCAGGGCCGGGCCGATCGGCGCCAGGCTCGCACCGGCGCGGCACCGATCCTCGACGGCGCGCACCGCGTCGCGCAGCCCCACCGCGCCGACGGCGGCGCTGGTCGACGTCAAGGTGTGGGCCACCGACTGCAGGCCTTCCCGGTCGCCGCGCCGGAACGCGTCATCCATGGCCGCCAGACGCGGACCGAGCTCGCGCAGGTACGACCGGACCACGTTGACGACCGGCCGCGGATCGTCGAGCTCGACCGCCAGCCGGTCGAGGACCGACGGGTCGACGGTCGCCATCGCCGAGGCGGACAGCGCCAGGGCGCCTTCCGGTGGGCTGGCGTCGGCCAGCACGCCGGCCAGCACCCGAGCCAGCGACGCCAGCGACGCCGGCTTCGTCAGCACGTCGTCCATCCCGGCGTCGAGGCAACGGGCCCGGTCGGCCGGCATGGCGGCTGCGGTCAGCGCCACGATCGGCGTGCGCGGTCGGCTCGCCTCGGCCTCGGCCGTCCGCACGGCGCGTGTCACGTCGCTGCCGTCGGCGTCACCGAGCTGCGCATCGAGCAGCACGGCATCGATGCGACGACCGGCGAGGGCCGGGAGCACGGCCTGCTCGTCGGCGACGACCACCACCTCGCAGCCGAGCCGCTCGAGCTGGCGCTGCACGAGCAGCTGGTTGACCGGGTTGTCCTCGGCGACCAGCACGACCGTGCCGGCCGGGAGCGTCCCGACCTCGTCGTCGCCCAGCTCCGACACCTCGGCCAGGACGAGGGGGAGGTCGAAGGAGAACGCCGACCCGACGCCGAGGTCGCTGTGCACCTCCAGCCGACCGCCGAGCCGCTCGACCAGCTGCCGTGAGATGGCGAGGCCGAGGCCGGTGCCGCGCCGCCCGTCCGTCGCCGCAGCGCCCTGCGCGAACGGCTCGAAGATGCGGTCGAGCGCGTCGGCGGCGATCCCGATGCCGGTGTCGCGCACGGTGAAGCGCACACGGGGGTCGTCGGTGGCGCCGACCGGCGTCACGTCGAGCGTGACCGATCCGGCGTCGGTGAACTTCACGGCGTTGCCCAGGAGGTTGGTGAGGACCTGGCGCAGGCGGAAGCCGTCGGTCACCAGGCGTGCCGGCAACGCGGGTGACGCCGTGGCCTCGAGCGCGATGCCCCGGCCGACCGCCTGGGGGCGGAACAGCGCTTCGAGGTCCCGCACCACCTCGTCCAGGCGCACCGGCTGGACGTGCAGCTCGATGCGGCCGGCCTCGATCTTGGCCAGGTCCAAGATGTCGTCGATCACCACCCGCAAGGACTCGGTCGCCCGCACGATGGCCCCGACGAGCTCGGCGGCGTCGGCGGGGAGGTCGGCGGCGAGCAGGAGCTCGCCGAGCCCGAGGATGCCGTGGATGGGGGTCCGCAGCTCGTGGCTCACCCCGGCGACGAACGCCGTGCGCTCGTGCAGCGCTCGCACGGCGGCGTCGCGCGCCTCGGCCAGCTCCCGCTCGACGCGCTTGCGCGCCGTGATGTTGCGGGTCGTCAACACGATCGCCCGCACGTCGTGCACCTCGAGCAGGCTCACCGCCGTGCCCTCGACGACCTCGTAGTGCCCGTCGGCGTGCCGGACGCGCAGCTCGTCGGTGACGGGCTCGCCGGGGTGCTCGAGCACGTGCACCAGCAACCGGCGCACGCGGTCGGCGTCGGCGGGATGGACGAGGTCGAAGGCGTTGCGCTGGCGCCAGAACTCCTCGGCGTACCCGAGGATCGACTTCACGTTGCCCGTCGTGTCGATCACCGAGCCGTCCGCGGCGAGGAGCGTCACCGTGTCGGAGATGTTCTCGAGCATGCGCCGGTAGCGGCTCTCGGTCACCTCGACGGGCGAGCGCGGCTCGAGGCGGTCGGTGACGTCGCGCAGGTGCAGCACGACGGCGCCGACCTCCGGGTCGTCGAGCAGGTTCGTGGCGGCTGCCTCGACCGTGCGCACCTCGCCGTCGGGGCGCACGATGCGCGCCCGGAACGAGGGCAACGACCGGGCGTCGGCCACGACGTTGGCGAAGGCGGCGAGCGTCCCGGGGCGGTCATCGGGGTGCAGGGCCCGCAGCGGCTCGCCGCCGGTGCCGTCCTCGAGGCGACGTCCCAGCAGGCGTTCGGCCTCCGGCGAGAACCACAGCGGCCGCGCCGAGGCATCGACGAGGACGGTCGCCTCGTGCCCCCGCTCGACGAGCGCCAGCGCCCGAGCCAGGGAGCGGCGCGGCGCGACCGGGTCGCCGGCGTCGCCCGTGGGGTGCATGGGCACAGTCAAGCCGACCGGCGTGCCCGCCGCGCCAGGATCCGCACCAGGCGTGCCCGGTTGTAGCGCTGGGTGATCAGGCACGGGACGTTCGCCACCACGGCGAACGTGGCCATCACCAGGGCCAGCCACCACGGGTTCCACAGCACGAAGGCGGGCGCGGCGGCGAGCACGACCCAGTGGGTCACCTCGGCGCGGCGCGTCTCCACGACGAAGCGCTCGAGCGCCGCCGGATCGTCCCCGTGGAGGCGCTTCTTGTCGAAGCCGCCGTCGAAGAAGTCTCCCGCCTCAGGCAAGCGGTGCTTCCAGCGCTTGATGCGCACCGTGCGCTCCCAGAACCGCCCGTCGGCCTCGAACGACCGCAGCCTCGTCCAGAACGTGTCGTGGTCGAAGGCGCTGACCGGGCGCCGGTGCATGACGTAGCCGACGCCGGTGCTCCACACCGCCCACACGATGCAGTCGACGACGACGGCCCACCCGTCGGTGAGCGGCACCAGCGGCATGTCAGGCGGGTTCGCGCCCCGCCGCCACGCGAGGGCGCACCGGCACCGTGCGGCCGCGCCAGGTGACCGATCGACGGATGAGCGTGCGGTACAGCGACCGGACGAAGACCCCGACGAAGGTGGCGAGCAGCACCGGGTACGCCAGGGCCCACCGCCGGCCGAAATCGCCGAGCCGGACGAAGAAGTGCCACAGCTGCCCGACGACGGCGGCGTAGCCGAGCACCACGACGGGCCAGCCGGGTCCGGCGCCGGCGGCGGTCTCGATCAGCCACTGGATCGTGACGAGCATGCCGGTGATCCACCAGGCGACGAGGAGGGTGCGCACGACAGGCACGGTCCCGGCGCCGGTGGCGAAGTTCTTGGTCCAGCCTTCGACGAGCTGGCGGAACCCGCCCGGGTACATGCGGAAGTGGATCAGCTCACCGCCGGCGCGCACCACGACGCCGAGGCCGGCGGCGCGAACGGCGCGGGCGAGCGCCAGGTCCTCGACGACCTCGTCGCGCACCGCCTCGTGCCCCCCGACGCGCCGGTAGTCGTCGGCGGAGATGACCAGGCAGGGCCCGAACGCACCGACGGCGCGCCCGGCGCGATGCGGCGAAGCAGCGCCGACGCCCATGAACGCCACCACGTTGAACAACGCCGAGAGCCGCTCGTAGGCGCGCTCGGTCTCGTGGTACGGCTGCACGCTCACGAGCCCGCCCTGGCGCCGATGCAGGTCCACCGCCGCCGACAGCGCGCCCGGGGCGAGTCGGACGTCGGCGTCGAAGAACACCAGCACCTCGCCGGTGGCGGTGACGGCACCGTGGTGGCACGCCCACGACTTGCCGGTCCAGCCGTCGGGCAGCTCGGGCGCCTCGATGACGAGGGCACCGGCCTCCCGGGCGAGCGCGGCGGTGGCGTCGTTCGAGCGGTCGTCCACGACGATCAGCTCGTCGCCCGGAGCCAGTTGCGGCACGAGCGACGCCAGCAGGTGCGGCAGCGACGCCGCCTCGTCCCGCGCCGGGATGATCACCGACAGCCTCGGTCGAGCTCCGTCGTGGGCGTCGGTCTCGGACGTGTCGAGGCTGCGCCGACCGCCGGGTGCCGCCAGCACGGGCACGGCGAACAGCAACCACCACCCACCGAGCCAGCCGCCGACGACCAGGAGGAGCTGCAACCGCACGGACAATGCCTACCAACACGCGCTGCGTTCTCCACGGGATCCGACCCGGATCCGGTGCCGGCGATCACCCGGGCTGGGCGGCGCCGCGGCGTTCGGCGCGCCGCCACGGGTGGGCACGGCGGCCCCGACTGCTGGGAGGATGCGGCGATGGTCGGTCCGCCTCGCCTCGGTCTCGACGCCGACGTCGTCGTGGTCGGCGCCGGCATCGTCGGCCTGGCGACGGCGCGGGCGCTGCGGCGCCGGGCCCCGGAGCTCGAGCTCCTCGTGCTCGACAAAGAACCTGCGGCGGGTCGCCACCAGACCGGGCACAACAGCGGGGTGCTGCACTCGGGGATCTACTACGCGCCGGGATCCGCCAAGGCACAGCTGTGCACCGCGGGCAAGGCGGCGCTCGAAGCCGCGTGCGCCGCCTGGGGCGTGCCGGTCGTGCGCCGCGGCAAGGTCGTTGTGGCGACCGAGGTCGGCGAGCTCGGACGGCTCGACGAGCTGCGCCGCCGGGCGATCGCCAACGGCGTCGCCTGTTACCCGCTCGACCGCCGGGGCCTCGCCGCCGTCGAGCCGCACGTCGCCGGCGTGGCCGCCCTGGCGGTGCCGGGGACCGCCGTCGTGGACTTCGGCGCGGTCGTCGAGGCCATGGTCGGCGAGCTGGCCGGCGACGACGTCATGGTGCGTACCGGGGTCACCGTGCAGGCGCTGCACCCTGGTGACGGTCACGTCGAGGTGCGTGCCGCGGCGGCGGGCGGCGACACCTCGGTGCGGGCTCGCGCCGTCGTGACCTGCGGCGGCCTCCAGAGCGACCGGCTGCTGCGCGCCGCGGGCGTGCCGCCACCGGCGACGATCGTGCCGTTCCGTGGTGAGTACGTCGCCCTGGCCCGCGAGCGCGCCCACCTCGTGCGCGGGCTCATCTACCCGGTGCCGGACCCGCGCCTGCCCTTCCTCGGCGTCCACGCCACCCGCGACGTGCACGACCACGTGCACCTCGGGCCCAACGCCGTGCTGGCGTCGGCGCGCGAGGGGTACCGGTGGCGCGACGTCGACCTCGACGACCTGGTCGACCTGGCGCGATCGCCCCAGCTGCGCGGCCTGGCCCGGCGCTGGTGGCGCACCGGCGCCGGCGAGCTCGGCCGCTCGTTGAGCCGCCGCTGGTTCCTGGCGTCCGCCCGCCACCTGCTGCCGGAGCTGGAGGCGGCGGACCTGCGCCGCGACGGAGCGGGTGTCCGGGCGCAGGCGGTCCGGCCCGACGGCTCGATGCTCGACGACTTCGCCATCATCGACTCGCCGGTCGGGGTGCACGTGCTCAACGCGCCGTCGCCTGCCGCCACGGCGTCGCTGGCCATCGGCGAGGTGATCGCGCGCCGCACGCTCGAGCGCGTGCGCGCGTAGCCGGCGGCGTAGCCTCTGCGCCATGGCCGTCGACGACGGGGTACGCGAGCAGCTGCAGTCGCTGGGGTCGTTCATCCGCACCCAGCGCAAGCAGGCGCAGATGTCGCTGCGCGACCTCGCCGAGGCGACGAACGTCTCCAACCCGTACCTGAGCCAGATCGAACGCGGGTTGCACCAGCCGTCGATGCGGGTGCTCAAGTCGATCGCCGTGGCGCTCAACCTGTCGGTCGAGACGCTGCTGGTGCGCTCCGGCCTGCTCGAGCCCGAGGACGCCGACGATCCGTTGCACCAGCCGGACGTCGAGACGGCGATCCTCGCCGACGAGCGCCTCAGCGACGACCAGCGAGCGTCGCTGCTCGCCGTCTACCGCAGCTACACCCGCCCCACCTGACGCGCACCTCCGTGTGCCCGGCCCGCGGCGTGTGGCCGATGTCACGCTAGATATCTCAAGCAAGAGGTTGACGCGATCTAGCGCGCTAGGTTTACTTAGCACTGCGCAGACGGGAGGAAGCACACGGTCTCCCCCACCACCTCCCGTCCAGGACGCCAACCGACTCGCCCACGGAGGCTCAACGATGTCCACCATCACCGACAACATCTCGAAGGTCCAGGAGCAGATCCTCGACGCGCTCAACCAGGTGCAGGAGCCGGTCGTGAGCCTGGTCCGCAAGCTGAGCGAGGCCGCCGAGGAGCGCGTGCCGGAGCTCGAGCTCTCGGTCGTCGAGAAGCTCCCGACGGCGCAGGAGATCCTCGACCAGCACTTCGCCTTCGCCCAGCAGCTCGTCAAGAACCAGCAGGAGTTCGCCAACGCCGTGATCGAGGCCGCCAAGCCGGTGACCGAGAAGGCGGGCGTGACCCCCAAGACGACGGTGAAGTCGACGGCCAAGAAGGCCAAGACGGCTGCCGCCGCCTGAGATCCCCCATAGGTGACCGACCCCACGGCGGATCCCCCCTCCGCCTGTCGGTCCCGTATCGGCCTCCCGACAATCCCCCCCTGTCGGAGGTCCCCGGGAGGGCCCTTCCCCAAGGGCCCTCCCGTTCTTTTTCCCCGGCCGCAATTGTTGACCCATCAGGTCGCCATTTGCGGTCGGCGCCCGTAGGGTGCAGGCCATGGCATTGCACATCGGAGACACCGCACCCGACTTCACCGCTGAGACGACCGAGGGGACGATCAGCTTCCACGACTGGAAGGGCGACAGCTGGGCCGTCCTGTTCAGCCACCCGAAGGACTTCACCCCGGTCTGCACGACCGAGCTCGGGTACACGGCCAAGCTCAAGGACGACTTCGACGCCCGGGGCGTGAAGGTCATCGGACTGAGCGTCGATTCGCTCGACGACCACGTCGCCTGGTCCGCCGACATCGCCGACACCCAGGGCACCGCGCCCAACTTCCCGATGATCGCCGACGAGGACCGCACCGTCGCCGACCTCTACGACATGATCCACCCGAAGGCCAACGACACCCTCACGGTGCGATCGGTCTTCGTCATCGGGCCGGACAACGCCATCAAGGCGTCGATCACGTACCCGGCGAGCACCGGACGGAACTTCGACGAGATCCTGCGCCTGATCGACTCGCTCCAGCTCACCGCCGAGCACAAGGTCGCCACGCCGGTGAACTGGACCGCCGGCGACGACGTGATCATCGTCCCGGCGCTGAGCGACGAGGAAGCAGCTGAGCGGTTCCCCGACGGCTGGACGACGGTCAGGCCGTACCTGCGGGTGGTGCCGCAACCCGGCGCCTGAGCACCCCCTCGACCACGCCGGCCCACCCGGTGCCGTCGACCCCCAACGCCTCGAGCTGCATCTGCGCCCGGCGACGGACGTCGGCGGCGGCCGGGTCGCCGACGTGGTCGAGCACGGTGGCCGTCACCACGTCGACCACGGCGCTCGTCACCGCGTCCGACACGCCGGCCAGGTTGCGCTCGAGCGCGGTCAGGGCCGGACCGGGCGGTTCCTCGCGCTCGACCGCCACGAGCACCTGGGCCAGGTGGGCGAGGTGCCGGTCGGCGTAGGTCGCACGCTCGTCCTCGAGCACGGCGGCGGCCGTGAGGCCGGCGTCATCGAGGGCGCCGATCGCCGCGCCGCTGACGGCGCGGGCGGCCAGCGCATAGGGCGAGGGACGGACGCCGTCGCCGGGATCGGTCGCCACCAGCAGCACCTCGTGCGCCGCCTCGGGAAGCCCCGCCAGCAACAGGTTGATGCCGCGCCCGACCAGCACGTCGACGTCACCGATGTCGCGCGGGGCGAGGTCCTCGTCGTCGACCATGGCCAGCGCTCGACGCCCGAGGCGCACATCACCCAGCTGCGCCGCGGCGCCCGCCAGGGCGATGGCCACGATGCGCCGATGCTCGTCGACGGCAACACCCGGGGGCGGCACCCGGTCGAGGTGCTCGGTGAGCAGCTCGACGCCGGGACCGACCTCGCCGGCGAGCACGAGGGCGCGGGCGAGGAAGCCCGTCGCCTGCGCCTCGCCCAACCGATCGCCGGCGGCGCGGAACAGCTCCAGGGCGTCGCGCGCCGGCGTCACCGCCATCGCCGCCCGGCCGGACCACAGGCGGACCCCGGCGAGCAGGAGCAGCATCATCCCCTCGCCCCACCGGTCGCTGCGCTGGCGGGCGTCGATCAGGACCTCCTCGGCGAGGTCCTCCGCCACGTCGTGCTGGCCGAGGTGGTACCGGACGAACGCCAGCAGCCCCTTCACCCAGCTCAGGCCGACCGCGTCGCCGAGCTCGGCGAAGGTCGCCTCAGCCCGCTCCAGCCGCACCAGCGCCTCGGGCACGCTGCCGTGCAGGTAGGCGATCCACGCCAGGTTCTGGAGGCCCCAGGCCTCCCCGCGCCGGTCGCCGAGGCGCCGGTAGGCACCCAGCGCGTCGCGCACCGAGGCCTCGGCGGCATCGTGGGCGCCCGCCATCAGCAACGACAGGCCCCGCAAGCGCAACGCCTCGGCGTGGGCCGCATCCTCGCCGCATGCCGCCAGGGCCTCGGCCGCGGCCCGCAGCGTCGTCGCCGATGCCGATGCCTGGCCCGCCTTCTGCTCGAGGTCGCCGAGCGCCAGCAGGGCCCGCGCCGCCAGCGCCTCCTCGCCGGTGGCGGCGGCCA
>JAGQTE010000335.1 GCA_020439175.1 Acidimicrobiales bacterium
ATCATCGGTCTGGTCGTCGTGCTGGCGATGAGCAACCCGTCCACCGGGCCCGCCACGGAGAGCACGTTGGTCGGCAAGCCGGCACCCGGCGTCGTGGGCACGACGATGGACGGCGAGCCGTTCGATCTGGCCGACCACCGCGGCGAGTTCGTCGTCGTCAACTTCTTCGCCACCTGGTGCAACCCGTGCAAGGTCGAGCACCCGGAGCTGGTGCGGTTCTCGGAGCGCCACCGCGAGACGGGCGACGCGTCGGTCGTCAGCGTGGCGTTCGACGACTCGCCCGAAGCGATCGAGCAGTTCTTCGTCGAGCGCGGCGGCAACTGGCCCGTGCTGCCGGCCGACACCGGGCGCACCATCCTCGACTACGGCGTGACCGCCGTGCCCGAGAGCTACGTCGTGGCGCCCGACGGCACCGTGATCGCCCGGTTCATCTCCGGGGTGCGCGCCGACGAGCTCGACGCCGCCATCGACGCCTGGGACGGCGGATGAGCCCTGATGGTCAGCGTTCGGCCGCCGGTGCGCCGTGGGCCTGGGCGCTGCTGGCGGTGGCGCTGGTGGCGTTCGTCGTGATCGCGGCCGTCGGCACCCGCCCGCCTGCCAACGACCGCGAGGCCATGCTGGCGGTGGCCGAGACCGTGAAGTGCCCGACCTGCGTCGGCGAGTCGGTCGCGGTGTCCGAAGCGTCGATCTCCAAGACCATGCGCGGCGAGATCGCCGATCAGCTCGCCGCCGGACGCACCCCCGACGAGATCCGCGCCTACTTGGCGCAGAACTACGGCGACGTCGTCCTGCTCGATCCCGGCACCGAGGGCGTGGCCGTGCTGGTGTGGGTGCTCCCCCTGCTCGGGCTCCTCGGCGCCGTGGTCGGGCTCGCCGTCCTCTACCGGCGGTGGGGCAGGCGCGGACCGCTCGAGGCCACCGACGAGGACCGTCGCCTCGTGGCCGACGCGCTGAGCCTCGGCGAGGACGAGGCGGTCGAGGCGTGAGCAAGGCGCTCGAGGAGCAGCGCGACTTCCTGCTCGACGCCTTGCGGCAGCTCGACGTCGACCACGACGCCGGCCTGGTCGACGACGAGGACTACGCCAACCTGCGCGACGACTACACGGTGCGGGCGGCCAACGTCCTGCGAGCGCTCGACGCCGAAGCCGAGCGCGGGCCGCGAGGCACGTCGTCCGGGCGCACCGGGATGCTGGTGGCCGCGCTCGTCGGCATGTCGATGGTCGTGGTCCTGCTGATCATCGTCGCCCGTTCGGCCACCGAGCGCGTGGGGGACGCTCCGCTGACCGGCGGCGACGACCTGGCGGCGCGCACCAGCACCGTCGACCCACAGGTCGCCGACCTGTTGGCCACGGCCCAGCAGCAGTTCTCGCAGCAGTCGTACGCCGACGCCATCAAGACCTACGACGAGATCCTCCAGATCGATCCGGACAACGTCGAGGCCTTGACCTACCGGGGCTGGCTGCTGCGCCTGGTGTCGTTGCAGGCCGCAGAGCCCGAGGACAAGGTGTTGCTGCAGGAGCGTGCGCGCGAGGCGCTGGATCGTGCGGTCGAGGTCGAGCCGACCTTCGTCGACGCCCGGGTGTTCCGCGCCATCCTCCTGCGCGACCTGGGCGAGGTTGACGCCGCGCTCGCCGATCTCGACGCCGTGCCGCCCGACGGCGTCCCGGCGTTCATGCAGCAGATGGTCGACGGCGTGCGCGCCGATCTCGAGGCGATGGATCAGACGGGGTCGACGCTCGGCGCACCGTGATAGATGCCGCGGCACACCTCGCCGTCGTGCACCTCGAGCTCCCACACCGAGCCCTTCTCGACGGCGTCGGGCATGGCGGCGCGCATCCCGGTGGCGCTGAGGCGCCGGACCATCGCCGGGATGAGGTCGCCGTGGCTGCACGCCACGAGGTCGCCGTCGGCCGAGCGTGCCGCACCGAGCAGGCACGCCAACGCCTCGTCGGGGTCGGCGCCCTCGGCGAGCGAAGGTTCGGCGCGCACCGGAACGCCGCGGCGCTCGGCGAGACCATCGACGGTCTCGACGCAACGGCTCGCCGGACTCGACAGCACCATCGTCACCGGCTGGTGCTCGAGCCGCGCCGCGATCGCCGACGCCTGCGCTGCGCCTCGCGCGGACAGCGGACGGGCGGCGTCGTCGCCGGACCACGCCGATCGGTTGCCGGCATGCGCGTGGCGCACCAGCCAGACGGTCACGGGCGGCACCTTAGCCGTGGCGCGCCCGGTACATTCACGCCATGCCCGAACCCGCCGGTGACCTCGACGTCGATGTGCTGATCGTCGGCGGCAGCGTGCTCGGGCACTATCTGGCGGCCGAGCTGGGGGACCGCTACTCGGTCTGCCTGCTCACCGATCCAGCCGGGGGCGACGAGGCGCTCGAGTCCGACGGGCTGCTGTCGGCGGGCTACCGCGGCACCGACGTGGGTCGCATCCAACCGGCCCGGCGAGCCGCCGGCTACTGGAAGCTGTGGGCCGAGAACCACGACATCGCCTACGACGCTGCCCCGTCGCTGCTGGTCGTCCCGCCCGACGAGGAGGTGGCGACGGTGCGGTTCTGGCTCGACGCCGCGCTGCACGTCGAGCGCGAGGGTCCCGTGCCGAGCGCGCTGCGCGGCGGGTCGGCGTCGTCGCACGTGTGCTTCCGGGCGCTCGACGACGTCGTCCTCGACCCCGCCGCCATGGTGCGCACGTTGCGGGCCCGCGTCGAGGACAGCTGCGTCACCGGCGAGGTCGTCGACGTGACCCTGGCGAACGACAGCGCCGTCGACGCCGTCGAGGCATCCATCGACGGGCAGATCGTGCCCATCGTCGCCCGCTACACGGTGTTCGCCGCCGACGCCGCCAACGCCGACCTGCTCGCCAAGGTGGCGGCGCGCACGCGCAACGCCATCAGCCGGCGCGAGCGGGCCGAGGCGGCACGCACCTGCCAGGCGGTGCGCAAGCAGCTCCAGCTGTTCGTGCGGGGTCCCGGGTTGCCGCTGGTGACGGCGTCCGTCGACGGCCTGCAGATCGTGGCGCACCGGGCGTCGAGCACGGACGTCGTGTGGATCGTGACCCCCGAGATCGACGACGCCGCCACCACCCTCGGTCCCGAGGACCTGCGGTTCACGCCGCAGCTCGACCGCGACGCCGTGGCCGCACTGCTCGGCCGGCTCGTCGACGTGAGCCCGCTGCTCGAGGAGCAGGCGGCCACCTTGCGCTGGGCGGCCCGGGTGCGCCGCAAGACCGAGCACCCGATGATGGCCGGCCCCGGCGCCGGTGCCGTCGGCCGCCCGTCGCCGGCGAAGATCGAGTCGATGGGGCTGGAGGGGTTCGCGGCGCTGTGGCCCGGCCACGTGTCGTACGCCATGATCGTCGGCGACGTGGCCGCCGAGCGCATCGTCGAGCACCTCGGCCGGCCGGGAGGCTTCGATCACGCCGACGTGGCGCGCCTGGCGCGACCGGGCCTCACGCTCGACCTCGAGGCACGCTTCGTCTCCGAAGACCTGGAGTGGAAGGACTGGGGGGCGTTCCGCAGCTGGTTCAGTCGCTGACAGAGGTGACGCACACCTCGTCGCCGAACGCCACCGACGACTCGATCATGGTGCTGGCGTCGCCGTAGAGCGAGCCGAGCATGCCGCGGACCATGCCCCGGTCGAGGGCGCAGATCACCGGGTTCTCGATGGCGGCGCCGCCGAACGGGCAGTGCTCGGAGACGATGCGCAGCCCGTCGCCGTGCTTCTCGGCGTGGGCGGCGAACCCGTGCGCCGTCAGCGCATCGGCCACGGCGTGCAGCGCGGCACGAAAGCTCCGCTGCTGCTCGGCCGTGTCGCCCATGGCTTCGGCCATCACGCGGCCGAAGTCCTGCCCGACCTCTTCGGCCAGGGACTCCGCCTGGTCGGCGGGGATCAGGGCCAGGGCCCGCCCGAGCAGGGCGATCAGCACGTCGTCATGGCGGACCGGGAACTCGAGCGCCTCGGCCGTGCCGGTGGTGCGATAGCACTTCGACGGCCGGCCGGCGCCGTTGCGCGGGCCTCGGCGCACGTCGACCTCCAGGTAGCCGCCGCCGGACAGCTTGTCGAGGTGATGGCGCGCCACGTTCGGGTGCAGGGCGAAGCGCTCGGCGACCTCGGTGGCGGTGACGCCGTCGGGCGCCTCGCGGGCGAAGAGGTAGATGTCGCGGCGCGTCGGATCGCCGAACGCCGACGTGATGGCCGTCACCATCGAGGCGAAGTCGGTGGCGCTCAGATCTGCGCCATGGGGTGCTTCGGGCCGCACGTCGGTATTCTACCTATCCGCGTAGGAGTAATTCTCGCAGGAGAGAGGTGCTGTCCACCATGCCCACACCAGAGCAGGTCATCGAGGCGCTGCGGCCGGTCGAAGACCCAGAGCTGCATCGGTCCATCGTCGAGCTCGACATGGTGCGCGACGTGGTCGTCGCCGACAGCACCGTGTCGTTGCAGATCGCCTTGACGGTGGCGGGCTGCCCCTTGCGGGCAGAGATCGACCGCCGGGTGCGCGAGGCGGTCGTGGCCCTCGACGGCGTGCACGACCTGGAGCTGGGCTTCACCGTGATGACCGACGCCGAGCGTGAGGCGCTGCGCCGCAAGCTGCACGGCGATCCGGGCGCCACCGCCGGCACGCATCAGGGCCACGGCCACGCCGAGGGTCGGGCCATCCCCTTCGCCGAGGCGGGGAGCACCACCCGGGTCCTGCTGATCGCCTCGGGCAAGGGCGGGGTCGGCAAGTCCTCGGTGACGACCAACCTCGCCGTGGCGCTGGCACGCCGGGGGAGCTCGGTCGCCGTCGTCGACGCCGACGTGTGGGGCTTCTCGATCCCGCGCATGCTGGGCGTCGAGCGCCCGCCGGTCGTCATCGACGAGATGCTCATCCCGCCGGAGTCCTACGGCGTGCGGTGCATCTCGATGGGGTTCTTCGCCGGCGAGGACCAGCCGGTCATCTGGCGTGGCCCGATGTTGCACAAGGCGCTCGAGCAGTTCCTCACCGACGTGTTCTGGGACGACCCCGACTACCTCCTCGTCGACCTGCCGCCCGGCACCGGCGACGTCACCATCTCCATGTCGCAGTACCTGCCGCGCAGCGAGCTGTACGTGGTCACGACCCCCCAGCCCGCGGCGCAGCGGGTGGCGCAGCGCGTGGCGTTCATGGCCGAGAAGGTGAACCTGTCCCTGAAGGGCGTCATCGAGAACATGTCGTGGTTCACCGGCGACGACGGCACCCGCTACGAGCTGTTCGGCGCCGGCGGCGGCGCCGAGCTGGCGGAGCGCCTCGAGGTGCCGCTGCTCGGCCAGGTCCCGCTGGTCGTGCCGCTGCGCGAGGGCGCCGACGCCGGACGGCCGGTCGTCGCCGTCGACCCCGACAACGAGGCGTCGGTGGTCTTCGGCCGCATCGCCGAGCGCATCGCGACCGAGCTGGCGCCGACGCGCAGGACCCATCGCGAACTGAAGATCCTCTGAACCAGCGACGTAGCATGGCCGGCGTTCGCAACGACGACTCGCTGGAGGCCACAGGTGGACGTTCGCATCGGTGTGCAGCACACCATGAAGGAGATCGAGGTCGAGCTGCCCGCCGACGCCGACCGTGACGCCATCGTGGCGCAGGTCGAGGCGGCACTCGCCGACGCCGACCAGGTGCTGCGCCTGACCGACAAGAACGGCCGCGACGTGGCGGTCCCGGCGGCCAAGATCGCCTACGTCGAGGTCAGCCGCAAGGACAGCGAGCGGCGGATCGGCTTCGGCGCCTGATGGACCTGCTCGAGCGGCGGCTCGTGTTCGTCACCGGCAAGGGCGGTGTCGGCAAGACGAGCATCACGGCCGCGCTCGGGCTCCTCGCCAGCCAACGGGGCAAGCGCACCCTGGTCTGCGAGGTCGACGCCAAGGGCAACCTCCCCGACTTCTTCGAGGCGCCCCGCACCGGGTTCGACCCCTCCGAGCTGGCCCCGGGCCTGTTCGGCATGGCGATGAACACCGAGGAGTCGCTCAAGGAGTACCTCTCGCTGCAGCTCAAGGTGCCGCTGCTCGCCCGCATCGGACCGCTGGCCAAGTCGTTCGACTTCGTCGCCACGGCGGCGCCGGGCGTCAAGGAGATCCTCACCGTCGGCAAGCTCTGCTACGAGGTCCGGGAGCAGAACTACGACATCGTCATCGTCGACGCGCCGGCGACCGGCCACGTCATCGGCCAGCTCGTGGCGCCGCAGGCGATCAACGACCTGGTGAAGGTGGGGACGGTGCGGGACCAGACGCGCTGGATGGTCGATCTGCTCGAGGACCCTGCGGTCACGGGCGCCGTCATCGTGTCGGCACCGGAGGAGATGCCGGTCTCCGAGACGATCGAGCTGGCGCAGCGCATGCGGGCCGAGACCCGGGTGGACCTGGCCGCCGTGATCGTCAACAAGGTGCTGCCCGAGCTGTTCGGTCGTGGCGAGGAGGAGATCTTCGACCTGCTGCGCTCCGAGGTGCACGAACGCGAGCTGGCGGCCGCCGTGGGCGGCCCGGTGCGTCCGGTGCTCGACGCCGCCGAGCTCGCCGTCACCCTGCGGCGCGCCCGCGCCGAGCACATGGCGCGCCTGCGTGCCGAGCTGCCGCCGGGCGTCGACCAGCTGTACCTGCCGTACC
>JAGQTE010000336.1 GCA_020439175.1 Acidimicrobiales bacterium
GCTGAGGACCATGGAGCTGAGCGACGTCAACCTGCTCGAGGACACCTGGTGGGGCCAGGTGCCCCACGAGATGTTCGACCTGCTGCGCGCCGAGGCGCCGGTGTACTGGCACGCCGAACCGCCCGAGCAGGGTCCGGGCTTCTGGGCGGTGACGCGGTGGGAGGACATCCGTGCCATCTCCAAGGACACGGCCACGTTCTCGAGCGAGCACCTCGGCACGTTCATCAAGGACCCCGACCCCGAGGCGCTGGCGCAGATCCGCCTGTCGATCCTCAACATGGATCCGCCCAAGCACCACCGGTACCGCCGCCTGGTGAACCGCGGCTTCACGCCGCGCGTGATCCGCACGCTCGAGCAGACGATCGACGAGCGGGCCCGCATGATCGTCGACCAGCTCACCTCGGACAGCGACATCGACTTCGTGGCCGACGTCGCCGTGCAGATGCCGGCCCAGGTGATCTGCGACATGTTGGGCGTGCCGCCCGAGGACCAGCAGATGGTCGTCGACTGGACGAACACGATGGTCGGCTTCGACGACCCGTACTGGCAGAACACCGCCGAGGACGGGATGAACGCCGCGGTGGCGATGTTCGGCTACTGCTTCGAGCTGGCCCAGCAGCGCCGGGCCGAGCCGCGCGACGACATCGCGTCGGTGCTGGTCGAGGCGGAGGTCGACGGCGAGCGCCTCACCGACGAGGAGCTCGTGATGTTCTTCGTCACGCTGGCGGTGGCGGGCAACGAGACGACCCGCAACCTGATCACCCACTCGGTGATGGCACTCGACCGGTTCCCCGAGGTCGCCGCCGAGCTGCGGGCCGATCCGTCGCTGTGGCCGTCGGCGGTGGAGGAGATGCTGCGCTGGGGGAGCTCGATCCACAACTTCCGCCGCACCGCCATGGTCGACACCCGCATCGGCGACGTCGACATCGCCGCCGGCGACAAGGTCGTCATCTACTACATGGCCGGCAACTTCGACCCGGCCGTGTTCGCCGACCCGCACACGTTCGACATCCGCCGCAGCCCCAACGAGCACCAGACCTTCGGCGGCGGCGGCGAGCACTACTGCCTCGGTGCCAACCTGGCCAAGGTCGAGATCCGGGCGATGCTGCGCGAGTTCGTCGACCGGGTCGACAGCTTCACCATCACCGGCGAGCCGATCCGCATGCGGTCGGACTTCATCAACGGCATCAACAAGCTGCCGATGCACATCGGCACCGTGGCCCCGGCGCCGCTGGCCTCGACGTCGGCGTCGACGTCGGCCTGGGGAGGAGCGTGATGAGCGACGAGTCGATCCTGCCGTCCGACGAGCGCATCGCCCGGGGGAGCGAGGTGTTCGACGCCGTGTACGGCGGCGTCCTCGGCCCGGCGCCGCCGGGGATGCTCGACTACGCCGACCTGATGCTGGGCCAGCTCTTCGCCGAGGGGTGGGCCCGCCCGCAGCTGGGCTTCCGGGAGCGGCGCCTGCTGACGTTGGCATCGATCGCCGCCGTCGGCGACGCCGACACCTGGGCCATCCACCTCGAGGCGGCGCTGCGCAACGGCGAGCTGACCGACGTCGAGGCGCGCGAGTGCGTCATCCACCTGACCCACTACCTCGGCTACCCGCGCACCTCGCCGCTGCTGCTCAAGACCGAGGAGATCATCGCCAAGGTGGCGGCCGACGCCTGAGCCTCTGGTCCGGGCCCGTCGGGAGTCGGCGGGCGTCGATCAGAACGTGATCGGGAGGCTGACCCAGCCGGTGACGTTGCCGCTGTGGAAGCGGACCTTGGCGTCCTGGTCGACTTCGTAGCCGGGCAGGCGTCGCTGCAGCTCCTCGAGCGCCACCCGCGCCTCCATGCGGGCCAGGCCGGCCCCGAGGCAGTAGTGGGCGCCGTAGCCGAAGGCGATGTGGCGGTCGGGGCGGCGGTCGATGTCGAACCGGTCGGCCGTCGGCCCGAAGATGCGGTCGTCGCGGTTGGCGGCGCCGATCAGCAACAGCACCGAGTCTCCGGCGTGGATGGTGCGGCCGTGTAGCTCGTGGTCGACCGTGGCGGTGCGGTGCATGTACTGCGTCGAGCTCCAGAAGCGCAGCACCTCCTCGACGGCGTCGGGGATGCGCCCGGGGTCGGCGGCGAGGATCGCCCGCTGCTCGGGGTGGCGGCTGAGGACCTCGACGGCGTTGGCGACGAGCTTCGTGGTCGTCTCGTGGCCGGCGATGATGAACAGGATCGAGAAGCCCAGCAGCTCGTCGTCGGTGAGCGGGCGTCCCTCGACCTGGGCCTGGGCGAGGTCGGTCGCCAAGCCGTGGCCCTCACCGCGGCGGCGCTGAGGCAGGTCGTCGCTGAAGTAGCGGACGAGCTCGAAGAAGCCCTCGAGGGCGGCGGCGGGCAGCGCCATCTGACCGTCCTCGCGGATGAGGATCTGGTCGGCGTGGTGGCGCAGCTCGGGACGGTCGGCCTCGGGCATGCCGAGCACGGCCGAGATCACGTCCATGGGGAACGGGCCGGTGAGGTCGGCGACGAGGTCGCAGCGGTCGCCGCCCTCGACGATGCGGTCGAGGTAGCCGGTGACGATGCGACGGGTCTCGGCCTCGAGCTCGGCGACGCGGCGGGGGGTGAAGATGCGGTTGACCAGCTTGCGCATGGCGGTGTGCTCTGGCGGGTCGAGCACGATCAGCGTCTGCAGCGTCTGGTTCGGGCCCCGCGACTCGAGGGCGATGCCCTCGGTCGACGTGTACGTCGCCGGGTCGCGGAACGCCTGCTGGACGTCCTCGTACCGGCTGAGCGCCCAGAAGCGCAGCTCGTCGTTCCAATACGCCGGGGCCTCGTCCCGCAGGCGCCCGTAGACGGCGAACGGGTCGTCGTGCAGCGAGAAGGCGTACGGGTTGTAGACGAGCTCGTCGGCGGCGGCTGCGGTGTCGTCGGACGTGGCGACCATGGGGGCGACCGTACCACCGATCAGACAGTTTCCAAGAACGTCTTGGCTCGTGCGGCGAGCCGTCCGATCGGTCGGCACCGCGAGCGGGTTGGCCCGGGGAGTGGCAGCCGACGTCGGTCGACCGGGCGTGCGATCATCGTGCCCGTGCTGTTTCCCGGTCCGGTCGTCGAACGCATCGAACGTGGCGAGATCACGCTCGCCTTCCGTCGCTGGAAGCGACCGACCGTCGTGGCGGGTGGTGCGCTGCACAGCCCAGCGGGGCTGCTGGCCATCGAGGAGGTCACGATCGTGACCGAGGCCGACATCACCGAGGCCGATGCGCGCGACGCCGGCTTCGACACCGTCGATCAGGTCATCGCCTCGCTGCAGCACGGCGACGACCGCACGCTGTACCGCATCCGGTTCCGCCGTGCCGGCGACGACCCGCGGCACGCGCTGCGGGCCGATGCCGACCTCGACGACGTGCAGATCGCCGCCATCGACGCCCAGCTCGACCGCTGGGACGCCGCCAGCAAGACCGGCCCGTGGACGGCCGACGTGCTGCGACTCATCGCCGCCCGGCCGGCGGAGTCGTCGGCCGACCTGGTCGCCGACCGGCCGGAGGAACGCCACGTCTTCAAGCGTCGGGTACGTCACCTCAAGAAGCTCGGACTCACCGAGAGCCTCGACGTCGGCTATCGCCTCTCGCCCCGCGGCCAGGCCTACCTCGAGCACACTGACCGTCACTGACGCCCGACGGCGGTCGGCTGGCGGCTCAGGCAGTCGTCCGGCGTATCGGCTCAGACCGCCTCCCGACGCGTCGAGTGTGCAGATCGCATCGATATCGCGCCGGATCTGCACAGTCGTTCTCGGCACGACCGTGTCTGCCAGCGACCGGCAGCAGGGGACCGGCGGTTCCCGACCGTCGACGTCAGCGGGCGGTGGAACCGGTGGCGTCGGTGATGTCGTCGAGGCGGACGACGCGCTTGTCGGTGAAGACCTCGCCGTGGCGTTCGATCGCGGCGAGGCGTCGCTCGTCGGCGAGGTAGGAGGCGAGGCTGGCCTCGTTCGGGAACCACAGGACGTGGAGCTCGAGCGGCTCGGTCTCGGGCTCGTCGGCGGTGCGGCCGCCGCGGAACAGGACGCGGCCGCCGTGATCTGCCATCAGCGCCAGCACCTCGTCTTCGAAGGCCCGGGCCGCCGCGGCCCGGTCGCTCGGCCCGTAGCCGTGGAAGCCGATGGTCAGCCCCGGGTCGGACCGGTCCTCGCCGCTCGCCTGCCCCATCGGCGCAACGCTAGCGATGGTCGTCGCTCGCTGGTTCGGCCGATTCCGTCGGTTCGAACAGGACGACCGGGGTGGGGGCGGATCGGGCTGCGGCGTAGGCATCGAGTCCCTCGTCGATGGCGGCCGAACGGCAGTACGCGTTCGGTTGTGGCGATCGACCCGGCAGATCGCGTCACCAACGCACGAGATCTGCCGGGTCGTTCTGTCAACGACCGTGCCGGCTACGACCGGGCCGGTACTGCCTCGACCGCGAGCGACTCGTCGCCGGCGGTCTGCCCGTACGATGCCGGCCGTGTCCGATCCCGTCGCCGCCTTGTTCTCGAATCCCGAACGCGTGGGGCGGACCGACGCCGTGGTGGTGCTGCGTGACGGGGACGTCGTCGTCGAGCGCTATGGCGAGGGCATCGGCCCGGACGACACGCTGCGCTCGTGGTCGATGGCCAAGAGCATGCTGCACGCGGCGTTCGGACTCCTGGTCGACCGAGACGAGGTCGACCTCGACGCCCCGGCATCGGTCGCGGCGTGGGCCGACCCCGACGATCCGCGCCACGCCATCACCCCCCGCCAGCTGCTGACCATGCGCGCCGGCCTGACGTGGACCGAGGAGCCGGTCGGGCGCACCCTGCCCGATGTGGTGCACCTGGTCTACGGCAACGACGGGCGGCCGCAGCCCGACACGGCGGCATGGGCGGCGGACCGGCCGCTGAGCCACGCGCCCGGGGCGCACTTCCAGTACGCCAGCGCGTGCAGCGCCATCCTCGCCGGCATCCTGCGGGACACGGTCGGTGCCGGAGCCGACGGGGCGGCGTGGCTGCGCACGAACCTGTTCGATCCCGTCGGGATGGACTCGGCGACGCCGCGCTTCGACGAGGCCGGCACGTGGTTGGCGTCGTCGTTCTGCTTCTGCACGGCGCGCGATTTCGCCCGCTTCGGGCAGCTCTACCTCGACGAGGGCGCTTGTGCCGACGGCCGCCGACTCCTCGACCCGGCGTGGATCGCCACCGCCGCGGTCGAGACCGGCCGCGACGCCCTCGGCCGCATCCACACCATGCACTGGTGGCGCTTCGGCGACGACCCGTGGGGTGCCTACGGCGCCTCGGGCTACCTCGGCCAGCACATCGTCGTCGTGCCGCCGCTGCGTCTCGTCGTCGTGCGCCTCGGCGAGACGCCCACCGAGCAGCGCCACCATGTCCACGCCGCCCTCACGGACCTCATCGCCTCGTTCGACGAGTAGCGGAGCCGCACCCCGAGCAGCGCGGCGTGGTATCAGTTCGGTATCATGCCGCCATGGCCATGACCCTTCGCCTCACCGACGACGAGCAACGAGCCCTGAAGGCGAGGGCCGCGGCGGAGGGGATCTCGATGCAGGAGGCGGCGCGACGCGCCGTGCGGGAGTACGTGCAGCGCACCGAGCATCGTGGTCGGGTCGCGGCAGCGACCGACGTCGTCCTCGACGTGCACGCCGACGCCATCGAACGCCTCGGACGGTGAGCGGGCCCGTCGAGCCGGTCGAGTTCCTCGATCTCGACGACGTGCTCGGTCTCGCCAGCCGCCTGCTCGGCGACCCGCCGCCGGTGCGCGACGTGGGGCTCTTGGCGGCGGCGGTGGCTCGACCGCAGACCATCGTCGGGGAGCGAGACGCCTACCCCTCGCTCTGCGAGAAGGCCGCGGCGCTGCTGCAGTCGATCGTGGGCAACCACGCGTTGGTCGACGGGAACAAGCGGCTCGGGTGGGTCGCCGCGGCCGTGTTCCTGCAGATCAACGGCGTGGATGTGACCCGGATCGCCAACGACGACGTGTACGAGCTCACGATGGCCGTCGCCGCGTCGGAGCTCGACCTTGCAGCGATCACCAGCCGTCTCGAGACGCTGGCGGCGCGACGAGGCTGAGGGCCGCCTAACCGCTCGCCCGGCGCCGGCCGCCGATCGGGCGCTGATCAGACAGTTTTCAGGAATGTCTTGCCATGGGCACCAGGGCTTGCTACAACGGGCCCAGGCCCGAGCGGAGGTGCTGCCGGGCACGATGGGGGAGGCAGCCGCATGGCGGACACGACCGTCGACACGAGCATCGACGCGGCCGAGGCGAACTACGTCGTCGTCTCGGCGGACTGCCACGGCGGTGCCAGCATCCGCGACTACCGGCCGTACCTCGAGTCCCGCTACCACGACGACTTCGACGCCTGGGTGACCACCTTCGACAACCCCTACGACGACGTGAAGGGCGCCGACGCCGACCGCAACTGGGACTCCGACCGCCGGCTGCGCGAGATGGAGGCCGACGGCATCGTCGGCGAGGTGATCTTCCCCAACACCATCCCGCCGTTCTTCCCGAAGGTGTCGCTGCTGAACCAGGCGCCCGGCGCGTCGACCGGCGACCTCGAGCGGCGCTGGGCCGGGCTGCGCGCCCACAACCGCTGGCTTGCCGACTTCTGCGCCGCTGCCCCGGGGCGGCGCGCCGGCATCTGCCAGATCATGCTGCACGACGTCGCCGGCTCCGTCGACGAGATCCGCTGGGCGCACGAGCACGGTCTCACCGGCGGCGTCCTGCTGCCGGGCGCGCCCCCGGGTTCGGGCGTCCCGCCGCTGTACGCCCCCGATTACGAGCCGATCTGGGCGGTCTGCGACGAGCTCGGCATGCCGGTCAACCACCACAGCGGCAGCGCCGCCCCCGACATGGGCGACTACCCGGCGGCCCAA
>JAGQTE010000041.1 GCA_020439175.1 Acidimicrobiales bacterium
TCGGGAGGGATGATCCCGAAGGTCGACTCGTGCCTCGACGCCATCGATCGGGGCGTCCCGGCGGTGCACCTGCTCGACGGGCGCATCCCGCACGTGCTGCTCCTGGAGCTGTTCACCGACGCCGGCGTCGGCACGATGATCACGAGGTGGTCCCCATGAACGCACACGCCGAGGCCATGGGCGCGCCGGCAGACCTTGACGCCTGCCCCTTCATGCCGACCTACGCCGCACCGCAGGTGCAGTTCGTGCGCGGCGCCGGCACCGAGCTGTTCGACCGCGACGGCAAGCGCTACCTCGACTTCCTCTGCGGGCTGGCCGTCACGTCGCTCGGTCACAGCCATCCCGAGGTGGCGGACGCCGTGGCGACACAGGCGCAGACGCTCCAGCACGTGTCCAACCTGTTCGGCAGCGAGCCCGGCTGGCAGGTGGCCGTGGAGCTCGACCGGCTCCTGGGTGGCGGCGGCCAGATCTTCTTCACGAACTCGGGCGCCGAGGCCAACGAGTGCGCCATCAAGCTGGCGAGGCGCTTCGGCGGGCGCGGGCGGCACGTCGTCGTCAGCGCCTTCGGCTCGTTCCACGGCCGGACCCTGGCCACGCTGCACGCCACCGGCCAGCCGGCCAAGCACGAACCCTTCCAGCCGCTGCCCGAAGGCTTCCGGCACGCGCTCTTCAACGACCTCGCCGACCTCGAACGGCTGCTCGACGACACCGTCGCCGCCGTGCTGCTCGAGCCGGTGCAGGGCGAGGGCGGCGTCAACCCGGTCGACCCGGCGTACCTGCAGGGCGTCCGGCGCCTCTGCGACGAGCGGGGCATCCTGTTGATGCTCGATGAGGTCCAGACCGGTCTCGGTCGGACGGGACGCTGGTTCGGCTTCGAGCACGCCGGCATCCGGCCCGACGTGGTGACGATGGCCAAGGCGCTCGGCAACGGGATGCCGATCGGCGCCTGCTGGGCGCGGCGCGAGGTGGCGGCGGTGTTCGAGCCGGGTGACCACGGCACGACGTACGGCGGCCAGCCACTGGCGGCCTCGGCGGCCAAGGCGGTGCTCGACGTGATGGTGCGCGACGACCTGCCGGCGCGTGCGGAAGCGATGGGGGCACGCCTCACCGACGCCATCGCCGGCCTCGACGGCGTGGCAACGGTGCGCGGCCTCGGGTTGCTCGTGGCCGCCGAGCTCGACGGCCTCGACGCCAAGGCCGTGGCCAGCTCGGCCCTGGCCAAGGGGCTGGTCGTCAACGCCGTCACCCCGACGGCGCTGCGGCTGGCGCCGCCGCTCACCGTCACCGAGGAGCAGATCGACGACGCGATGGCGATCCTCGCCGAGGCCATCGCCACGGTGCGGGCGGGGGAGTGAGGAGCGACATGCGACACCTGCTGGAGATCGACGACCTGACGCCGAACGAGCTCGGCGCCGTGCTCGGACTCGCCGAGCGCACCGATCCCCCCGCCGTGCTCGACGGCAAGGGGATGGCCTTGCTGTTCGAGAAGCCCTCGGCGCGCACACGCCACTCGATGGAGCGCGCCGTCGCCCAGCTCGGCGGCCAGCCGGTCACCGTGCGGGGCGACGAGGTCGGCCTCGACGGGCGCGAGACGGTCGAGGACGTCACCCGCACGCTCGCCTGCTATCACGCCGCCATCGGTGCCCGGGTGTTCGACCACGCCGTGCTCGAGCGGATGGCTGCGACCGGGTCGGTGCCCATCGTGAACATGCTCAGCGACCAGGCGCACCCGCTCCAGGGGCTGGCGGACGTGCTGACCATCGGCCGGCACTTCGGACGGATCCAGGGCGTGCAGGTGGCCTACGTCGGCGACGCCAACAACGTCGCCCGCTCGTTGGCGCTGTCGGTGGGCATGCTCGGCGGCAAGGTCCGCATCGCCAGTCCGCTCGGCTACGGCATGCGGCCCGAGGACCTCGATCGCCTGGCGCGCGCCGGCGTCCGGCCGCAGCTCACCCACCGTCCCGAGGAGGCGGTCGAGGGGGTCGACGTGGTCTACACCGACGTGTGGACGTCGATGGGGCAGGAGGACGAGGCGGCAGCGCGCCGCAAGGCCTTCGCCGGCTTCGAGGTCACCGAGGATCTGATGGCCCTGGCTGCCGAGCAGGCGATCTTCTTGCACTGCCTGCCGGCGCACCGCGGCGAGGAGGTCAGCGCCGAGGTGCTGGAGTCGCCGCGCAGCCTGATCTGGAAGCAGGCCGAGAATCGGATGCACGCCGCCCGCGGCCTGCTCGCCTGGCTGCTGGAGCAATGACGTGGCCACATCGACCACCGCACGGCGCCTGGGCAAGCGCCAGCGCCAGCACCTCGTCGCGCAGCTCGTGGAGGGCCACGCCGTGCACAACCAGGGCGAGCTCGTCGAGCTGCTGGCGGATCACGGCGTGTCCGCCACCCAGTCGACGGTGTCGCGCGATCTCGAGGAGCTCGGTGCCATCAAGGTCCGGGTCCCCGGCGGGCACACCGCCTACGCCATCCCCGAGCTCCCGGCGCACCAGGTGGCGCCGCTGGACCAGCTCCGGCGCGTCTGTGCCGACTGGGTCGTCGACGTCGACGTGTCGATGAACCTCGTGGTCGTGCGCACCCCGCCGGGCTCGGCCCACGTGGTGGCGGCGGCGCTCGACCGGGCGAGCCTCGCCGGCGTGCTCGGCACCGTGGCCGGCGATGACACGCTGCTGGTGGTGGCCGACGAGGCCCGGGGCGGCGGAGCCGTCGCCGATGAGCTGCGCCGACTGGCGCAGCGATGAACGACCGAACAACCATGCGCGCCGTGGCCGGCCGGGCCCGGCGCACCTGACCAGGAGACACGAAGCGATGGCCGAGCGAGTAGTGCTGGCGTACAGCGGCGGACTGGACACCTCTGTCGCCGTCCGTTGGATGATCGAGCAGTGGGGCGTCGAGGTCGTCACCGTCGCCTGCGACGTTGGCCAGGGCGGCGACTGGGACGCGCTCATCGGGCGTGCGAAGGCGGCGGGAGCGAGCGAGGCGGTGGTCGTCGACTGTCGCGAGGAGTTCGCCCGCGACTACTGCGCCCCGGTGCTGGCGGCCAACGCCCTCTACGAGAACCAGTACCCGCTGGTCTCGGCGCTGTCGCGCCCGCTGATCACCAAGCACCTCGTCGCCGCCGCACGCGCCCACGGCGCCGACGCCGTGGCCCACGGCTGCACCGGCAAGGGCAACGACCAGGTCCGGTTCGAGGTGTCCACGCGGGCGTTGGCACCGGACCTGGAGGTCCTGGCACCGGTGCGCGTCTGGGGGATGACCCGCGAGGACTGCATCGCCTACGCCGCCGAGCACGGCATCCCGATCACCGCGACCCGGGAGAAGCTGTACTCGATCGACGACAACCTCTGGGGCCGCGCCATCGAGTGCGGTGAGATGGAGGACCCGTGGGCCGAGCCGCCGGCGGGCGTGTGGGAGATGACCGTGCCGCGCGCCACCGAGCCGCGCGACCTCACCATCTCGTTCGATGCCGGCCGGCCCGTCGCCGTCGACGGGGACGCGCTGGCGCCGCACGACCTGATCACCACGCTCAACCAGGTGGTGGGCAGCTATGGCTGGGGCAGGCTCGACATGGTCGAGAACCGGCGGGTCGGCATCAAGAGCCGCGAGACCTACGAGGCGCCGGGCGCGCTGGCCCTGATCACGGCGCACCGCGACCTCGAGGCGCTCACACTCGAGCGCGACCTGCAGCGCCACAAGATCGGCCTCGAGCACCGCTACGCCGAGCTCGTCTACGACGGGCTGTGGTTCTCGCCCCTGAAGGAGGCGCTCGATGCCTTCGTCGACTCGTCGCAGCGCTTCGTGACCGGCGATGTGCGCCTGCGTCTCGAGCCGGGACGGTGCTTCGTCGTCGGCCGCCGCAGCCCGTACTCGCTCTACGACTACGGACTCGCCACCTACGACGCCGCCGACAGCTTCAACCACGCCGACTCCGAGGGCTTCGTGAAGCTCTGGGGGCTCGGCATCGAGACCTGGGCGGCCAAGCAGGCGCAGGCGGGGGACTGAGGCGATGACCGGCGGCGACACGCTCTGGCACGGCCGCTTCGGTGAGGGCCCTGCCGAGGCGCTCATGGCCTACACGGTGAGCCTGCCGTTCGACCGGCGACTGGCGGCCGACGACATCGCCGGCTCGCGCGCCCACGTCCGGGGCCTCGGGCGCGCCGGCATCCTCGCCGACGGCGAGGTGACGTCGGTGCTCGGCGCGCTCGACGCCGTCGAGGCGGAGCTCGAGGACGGCACGTTCACCTTCGTCCCGTCGGACGAGGACATCCACACTGCCGTCGAGCGCCGGGTCACCGAGCTCGCCGGCGCCGCTGGTGCCAAGCTCCACACCGGCCGGAGCCGCAACGATCAGGTCGCCACCGACCTGCGCCGCTACACCAAGCGCGAGCTGGCCGTCACCGGCGCGGCGCTGGCGGATCTGGCGGCGGTCCTGGCGGCTCGCGCCGCCGAGGCCGGCGACGCCTACCTGCCGGGCTACACCCACCTGCAGCGCGCCCAACCGGTCCTGCTGGCCCACCACCTGGCGGCCCACGCCTGGGCGCTGGCGCGCGACATCGACCGGCTGGTCGACGCCCTCGAGCGCATGGACGTCTCGCCGCTGGGCGCCGGAGCGCTCGCCGGCTCGTCGCTGCCGCTGGACCCGGAAGCGGTGGCAGCCGACCTCGGCTTCGGCGCCGTGTTCGACAACTCGCTCGACGCCGTCAGCGATCGGGACTTCGTCGCCGAGTCGCTCTTCGTGCTGGCACTGGCGGGTGTGCACCTGTCGCGCCTCGGCGAGGAGGTCGTGCTCTGGGCCAGCGAGGAGGTCGGCTTCCTCGGCCTCGACGACGCCTACGCCACCGGCAGCTCGATGCTGCCGCAGAAGAAGAACCCCGACATCGGCGAGCTCGCTCGGGGCAAGGCCGGCCGGCTGATCGGCAACCTCACGGGCCTGCTCGTCACGCTGAAGGGCCTGCCGCTGGCCTACAACCGCGATCTGCAGGAGGACAAGGAGCCGCTGTTCGACTCCCTCGACCAGGTGCGCCTCGGGGCGATCGCCATGGGCGGCCTCCTGGCGACGGCCACCTTCCGCACCGACGCTATGGCGACCGCTGCCGACGCCGAGGTGACGGCGGCGACCGACCTGGCCGAGCACCTCGTGGTCGCCGGCGTGCCCTTCCGCGACGCCCACGCCATCGTCGGGGCGCTGGTGCGGCGCTCGCTCGACGAGGGGATCCCGCTGGCCGAGCTCGTCGCCGCCTCCGACGACCTCGGGCCCGACGCCGTGGCACTGCTCGGTCCCGGCGTGGCGGTCCAGCGGCGCACGACGCGCGGCGGCGGCGGGCCGGGTCCCGTGGCCGAGCAGCTCGAGCGCCTCACGGCGCGCCTCGCCGGCGTCGACGCCCGGTTGGCGCCGTGGCTGCCCGCGGCCGATGGCTGACCAGCTCGGCGTCGACGTGTCGCCGGGCTGGCGGCTGGTCGATGCCGAGACGCTGACGGGCCCGCCCGCCGCAGTGGCGCCCACGCTGCTCGGCAAGGTGCTGGTGCGCCGGCATGCGCCCACCGATGACGGCACGGTCGAGGGCGCTCGCTGGGCACGCATCGTCGAGGTCGAGGCCTACGCCGGCGCCGACGACCCGGCCAGCCACGCCGCGCGCGGTCGTACGAGCCGCAACGCCACGATGTTCGGCCGTGCGGGCCTCTTGTACGTGTACTTCACCTACGGCATGCACCACTGCGCCAACGTGGTCGTCGGACCCGACGGCGAGCCCGGCGCCGTGCTCGTGCGTGCCGCCGAGCCGATCGGGGGCCTCGATCTCATGGCGGCGGCGCGCACCCGTGCCCGCTCGCCCCGCCAGCTGTGCTCGGGACCGGCCAAGCTGTGCGAGGCGCTGTCGATCGACCGCGTCCACGACGGCGTCGACCTCCTCGACGCCGCCAGCCCGGTTCTGCTCGTCGACGACGGCGTCGCGCCGCCGCGCCGGCCGGAGCGCTCGGGCCGGATCGGCATCCGCGTGGCGACGGAGCGTCCGTGGCGCTTCTGTGTCCCGGCCAGCCCATGGACCTCACGCCCGTCGGGGGCCCGCCGCGCCGGCGGTGCGCCGCACCCGACCTCGAGCCGCGAGCGACGATCGTGACCCGCTTCGAGCCACTCCGGCCGGGCACGGCCAGCCTGGCGCCTGTGGTGGGGGCGCCGGCGGCACGGGCCGAGGCGTCGGCGCAGCTCGCAGCCTGCGCCCCGGCGGATGGTACCCAGGGCGCCCGGCGGGACGACCTTGCGGCCTTCGTCGACGAGCACCCGGATGCGCTCGAGCGCACCTGCCGCCCCGGTCACCTCACGGGCTCGGCGCTCGTCGTGCACGCCGACGGTGAGCGCCTGGCGGTGCTGCACCACGCCAAGCTCGACCGGTGGCTCCAGCCGGGCGGCCACGCCGACGGGGACGGCAACCTGGCGCACGTGGCGTGGCGCGAGGCGACCGAGGAGACCGGCATCGTCGGACTGGTGGTCCTGCGCCCGGCCATCGACATCGACGTCCACGAGGTGGCACCGCCGAGCGAGGAACCGCACCTGCACCTCGACGTGCGGTTCGTGGTGCTGGCGCCGCCCGATGCTGCGTTGGTCGGCAACGACGAGTCCCACGACCTGCGGTGGGTCCTGCCGCAGGAGTTGCCGGCGCTCGGTGCCGACGAAGGTCTGCTGCGCCTCGCCCGTCGTGGCCTGCCGGTGGCGCGAGGCGCCCTGCGTCGCCTCAGCTGGTGACCGCCGCTCAGCCGACGTCGCTGGGCGACGCGCACGACGACATCTTGTTGATGTCGGCGAAGCGATCGAGGGCGTTGGTGATCTGGCGCCCGTCGCGCTCGGACTGATCGACGTAGAACCGAGCATCGATGTCACCCGCCGCCAGCCGGTCGGCGTAGTCGCGCCGGTTCGCCAGGTAGCGCCGCCAGTCGTCGAGCCACTCGGTCACCATCTGCTGCTCGGGCTCGGTGGTCGGCACCAGCGTCGCCAGCTCGTCGACCATCGCCTCGAGCCGGTCGGTGGAGGCATCGACCTGAGCGGCCCGCTCGACGGGGTCGGTGGCGTCCAGCGAGCGGGGGAGCGCCGCCAGCTCGCCGGCGGCGGCGGCGCACACGGGCTCGGCTGCCGTCGGGAAGGCCGTGTCGTCCATCCGTCCGGGCACGTCCTGGGGCGCGAGGAAGGCGTACGCCCACAGTCCCGCCATGGCGGCCATCAGCGCCGCGGCACCCCACACACCCCATCGACGGCGCGCCCCGGCCTCGTGCTCGCCATCGGACCGCGGCTCGCGGCCGTCGGCGCCGACGCCGTCGGAGGCGGCATCGCTCGGGCGGGAGGTGGCGTCGGGCACGGACGCCACTGTGGCCGACGGCGCAGGCTCGCTGCCAGACGGTCCGGACGGTCCGGCCCGAATCGAGGTCGCTCCCACGCCGGCGCGCCGGACACACTGGAGGGGATCGACCATCGGACCGTCGGCGCGCATCGCGCGGCGGAGAAGGGACGCTCGCCGTGCCGACCATCCTCGACGACCTCGCCGCGCGCGGTCTCGTCCACGACAGCACCGACACGTCGGTGCTCGCCGAGCGCCTCGAGCAGCCGATCACCGTCTACTGCGGCTTCGACCCGACCGCCGACAGCCTGCACATCGGCAGCCTCGTGCCGCTGCTGCTGCTTCGCCGGTTCCAGGAGCACGGTCATCACGCCATCGCCTTGGCCGGCGGCGCCACCGGCATGGTGGGCGACCCGTCCGGGCGCTCCGACGAGCGCAACCTGCTCGACCAGGCGACGCTCGACCACAACCTGACCGCCATCCGCGGCCAGCTGTCCGCCTTCTTGGACTTCGCCCGTCCCGGGAACCCCGCACGGCTGGTCGACAACCGGGACTGGACGGCGCCGGTGTCGGTCCTCGACTTCCTGCGCGACGTCGGCAAGCACATCACCGTCAACCAGATGCTCGCCAAGGAGTCGGTGCGGGTCCGGGTGCAGAGCGATCAAGGCATCTCGTTCACCGAGTTCTCCTACATGCTGTTGCAGGCCAACGACTTCCGGTGGCTGTTCGAGCACGAGGGCTGCGAGCTGCAGGTAGGCGGCTCCGACCAATGGGGCAACATCACCGCCGGCATCGACCTGATCCACAAGGCGCTGGGCCAGCGCGCCTACGGCCTGACCGTGCCCTTGATCACCCGGTCCGATGGTGCGAAGTTCGGCAAGACCGCCGCCGGCGCCGTGTGGCTCGACCCGCAGCGGTCGTCTCCCTACGAGCTCTACCAGTACTTCGTGAACGTGCCGGACGCCGACGTCGAGCGGCTCCTGCTGCAGCTGACGTTGCTCCCGGTGGAGGAGGCCGCTGCCATCGCCGACGCGCACCGACGTGCGCCCGAGCAGCGGGACGCCCAGCGCCGCCTGGCGGTCGAGGTCACGTCGCTCGTCCATGGTGGGACGGCGGCGGACGACGCCGCGGCGGCCTCGAACGACTTCGCTCGTTCGACGGGCTCGCTGGCTCCGGCAGAGCTGGCGGCCCTCGCGGGCGAGATCCCGAGCAGCGAGCTGCCGAGCGATCGGGTGGTGGGTGCGGCGGTGGTCGACCTCCTGGTCGAGGTCGGTCTGGCGACGTCCAAGAGCGACGCCCGTCGCACCATCGAGCAGGGCGGCGCCTCGGTCAACGACACCGTCGTGACGGCGCTGCGGCCGCTCGAACCAGCCGAGGTGCTCCACGGTCGCTACGTGATGTTGCGGCGGGGCAAGAAGCGGCGGCACCTGATCGTCGTCACCTGATCGGGGCTGCGCCGCGCCGCGCCGGGGACCCGCCGAGCTGCGACGAACGTCACAGGAAAATGGACCCTCCTGGTTTGGAACCGGCGGAACCCCCTTGGTACATTGATGAGCCGCCACAAACGGAGCCCGCACCCCGGATCGGGGAACGGGAGCCGAGTTGACCAGGTCACGACCGGGTCGATAGAGTGGCCAGCCGCTCAGCTCACGGGTTTCGACCCCGAGCCGAGAGCGACGAAGCGCCGAGCACCGGCACCAGCCGACTCGGACAGGCGCTCCTTGAAAACGGAACAGAAGACGATTTATGCCAGTGCGGGCGTCTGCACGGGTTCGTCACCTCCAGCCAGTGGGCTTCGGCTCACGGAGGAACGATCGCGTGACAGACGATGTCAATTACCTGCATACGCACTCCTAGAGAGTGCATGTGCCAGTCGGAGAGAGCTTGGCTGCTCTCACCGGCTCTTCGATCGAGGGTCTGTCGACCCGGCCAGATTCCGGCCGGCGACGCAGTCCGAGATCTCGACGGAGAGTTTGATCCTGGCTCAGGACGAACGCTGGCGGCGTGCCTAATACATGCAAGTCGAGCGAGGTCCATCGGTGCTTGCACCGTGAAGACCTAGCGGCGAACGGGTGAGTAACACGTGAGAAACCTGCCCCGAAGTCTGGGATAAGCCGGGGAAACCTGGTCTAATACCGGATCCCCTCCTTTGATCGCATGGTCGATGGAGGAAAGAATTTCGCTTCGGGAGGGTCTCGCGGCCTATCAGCTAGTTGGCGGGGTAACGGCCCACCAAGGCTTCGACGGGTAGCTGGTCTGAGAGGACGATCAGCCACACTGGGACTGAGACACGGCCCAGACTCCTACGGGAGGCAGCAGTAGGGAATCTTGCGCAATGGGCGAAAGCCTGACGCAGCAACGCCGCGTGCGGGATGAAGGCCCTCGGGTCGTAA
>JAGQTE010000006.1 GCA_020439175.1 Acidimicrobiales bacterium
ATCCGGACATGAGCACGTCCTGGGCCGTGCACTCGAAGTAGCGCCCGAACGAGTACGTGTTGTTGCCGACGTCGACGGCGATCACGGCGTCGTCGGGCACCAGGCGGCTCATGGCGTCGAACACGGCGGCGGCGTTGACGCCGTGCCCGCGGTCGTCGGCGAGTCGCCGCCGCTTCTCCGCCCGCCAGATCGCCCAGCGGGCCGCCACGTCGGCGCGCTGGTCGGCGGCGTCGGGACGGGCGGGCAACCGTTCGGCCAGCAGCCGCGCCGTCACGCCGACGTGGCCGAGCACCGGCACCTGCACGGGATGGAACCGACCGAGCGCCATCGGGTCGAGGTCGACCTGGATGATCGGCTTGTACGGCGCGATGCCGGTGTGGTTCGAGAACGAGGCGCCGAACACGACGAGGGCGTCGCTCTCGTTCATCAGCCAGCTCGCCACCGGCGTGCCGCTGCGCCCGAGCACCCCGCATCCGAGCGGATGGTGGTCGGAGATGAGCCCCTTCGCCTTGAACGTGGTCAGCACCGGCGCGCCGAGCAGGTCGGCGAGGGCCACGACCGCGTCCATGTCGCGCCGGGCGCCGTGGCCGACGACGATGACCGGCCGCCGCGCCCCGGCGAGCAGGTCCAGCGCGGCGTCGAGCGCGGCGGCCGGCGGCACCATCTCGTCGTCGGCGACGCGCCCGGTCGATCCCGAGGCGGCGGCGTCGGGTGCCGGCAGGACCTGGACCTCGTCCGGCAGCACGAGGTGGCTGACCTGCCGTCCGACGATGGCCTGCTTGCACGCCAGCGTCGTCAGCTCGGCGTGGTCCGACCCGGGCAGGACCGTGTGCGACGACCCGGCGACGTCGGCGAAGGCCCGCGTGAGGTCCAGATCCTGGAAGGCGCCGCGTCCGAGCACCTTGGACGGCACCTGGCCCGAGATGGCCAGCACCGGTGACCGGTCGACGCGGGCGTCGTAGAGGCCGGTGAGCAGGTTCGTCGAGCCCGGGCCCGCGATGGCGAAGCACGCCGCCGGGCGGCCGGTGAGCTTGCCGTAGGCGGACGCCGCGAACGACGCCGCCCCCTCGTGGCGGATGCCGACGTAGGTGAGTCGCCCGTCGGCCTCGGCACGGCGCATGGCGTCGGCGAACCCGAGGTTCGAGTGGCCGACCATGCCGAACACGTGCGTGATGCCCCAGGCGACCATCGTGTCCACCATCACGTCGGACACGGTGCGCACGTGCGGCTCGGGCGGGCGGATCGCCACGTACACCCCGTCGGGGCGCACCTCGCACGGCAACGCCTCGGGCGCGTCGTCGAAGCCCTCGGGCGGCCGACCGGTGATGGGGTCGTAGTCGTAGCCGTGCCACGGGCAGCGGAGCCACCCCTGCTCGATCGACCCCTCGCCGAGCGGTCCGCCCTGATGCGGGCAGCGGTTGTCGAGGGCGCCGTACCGGTCGCCGCAGCGCGCCAGCGCCACGGTGCGGTGCCCGGCGTGCACGGTCGTGACCCGCCCGTCGTCGAGGCCGTCGACCTCGGCGACCTTGACCCAGGTGGCGTCGGGCGCCGCCACGGGCCCGGCGTCGGGCGCGGACGGCGCGGACGCCGTCGTGGCGGCCTGGGGGTCGGTGCTCGGTTCGGTCATGGCAGGACTCCCGCGTAGGCGACGCCGGTCAGGTGGTGCAGGTCGCGGTCGAACGTGGTCAGGTCGTCGGCGGCGAAGTCGCGCAGGTGCCGATGCCCGCAGGCGCGCGCCAGCACGCACATCAGCTCGGTCGTCGCCGTCAGGAAGCGCCCGAGGCGCGCCGCCGCCTCGTCGACCGGGAGCCGGGCGCGCAGGTGCGGTTGCTGGGTGGCGATGCCGACTGGGCAGTTGTTGGTGTTGCACGCCCGCATGCCGACGCAACCGATCGCCTGGATGGCGGCGTTCGCCAACGCCACGGCGTCGGCGCCCAACGCCAGCGCCTTCACCATGTCGGCGGGGTGGCGCAGGCCGCCGGTGACGACGAGCGTGACGTCGGCGCGCCCGAGTCGATCGAGGTGACGCCGGGCCCGGGCGAGCGCCGGGATCGTCGGCACCGAGATGTGGTCCCGGAACAGCAGCGGCGCCGCGCCCGTGCCGCCGCCGCGACCGTCGAGGATCACGTAGTCGCAGCCGATCTCCAGGGCGGCGTCGAGGTCGGCCTCGATGTGCTGGGCCGACAGCTTGGCGCCGATCGGGATGCCGCCGGAGCGCTCACGGACCTGGCCGAACAGCTCGGCGAAGGCGGCGGGGGAGTCGAGGTCGACGAAGCGCGACGGCGACACGGCCGGCGTGCCCTCGGGGAGGTGGCGCACCTCGGCGATGCGACCGACGACCTTGGCGCCGGGCAGGTGCCCGCCGGTGCCGGTCTTGGCGCCCTGGCCGAACTTCACGTGGAACGCCTGCACGCGCTCGACGACCTCGAGGTCCCAGCCGAAGCGTCCCGACGCCAGCTCGTAGAGGTAGCGGCTGTTGTGGGCCTGCTCGTCGGGCAGCATCCCGCCCTCGCCGGAGCAGATGCCGGTGCCGGCGAGCTCGGCACCGCGGGCCAGGCTGACCTTCGCCTCCTCGGACAGCGCGCCGAAGCTCATGTCGGACACGAACAGCGGGATGTCCAGGTGCAACGGTCGCGCCGCGTTCGGGCCGATCACGGTGTCGGTGCCGACCGGTTCGTCGTCGAGCAGCGGCAGGCGGGCGAGCTGGGCGGTGAGGACCTGCAGGTCGTCCCAGCTCGGCAGGGCGGCGCGGGCCACGCCCATGGCGCCGACGGGTCCGTGATGGCCGCTGCGTTCGAGGCCGTGGGCGGCGAGCTCGTGGATGTAGGCGACGTGGGGCTCCTCGGGCACGAGGTGGCCGTCGTGGTAGGCGCCCTGGTAGGTCGAGCGGTCGTAGGGCTGCGGGTGGCGCTCAGCGAAGCGGTCCAGCTCGCCGGCGTCGACCACCAGGTCCTCGCCCTCGATCCAGCTGGCGAAGCGCTGCAGCGCCTCCCGGTTGTCGTAGGCGCTGACGCCGGAGTCGATGCGGTAGTCCCAGCCGTGCAGCCCGCACAGCAGGTTGTCGCCGCGGATCGTGCCGTCGGCGAGCAGGGCACCCCGGTGCAGGCACCGGCCGTAGAGCACGGTGTGGTCGTCGCCGCGGCGGATGATCACCAGGTCGATGCCGCGGGCGGTGACGCCGTACGGCGCACCGTCGGGTACGGCGGACCAGCGGGCGATCGGCACGCCGGCACGCTCGGGCTCGACTCGCAACTCGGACATGGCGGCTCCCCGGTGGCCTCGGGTCGGTCGTGGGCGCCCGTGCGGTGCCCACGAGGCGACCATCATGGCCACTACGCCGAGAGCTTGCTGGCGAGCGCCTCCGATTCGCTGGCGAGCGTGGCGGCGTCGAC
>JAGQTE010000337.1 GCA_020439175.1 Acidimicrobiales bacterium
AGCTGCACGGCACCGACCCGACGTTCGCTGATGCCGGGGTGGGGCACGTGCGTACCGGTCCGCAGCCGCCGTCGGGCCTTGAACCGCTCCCCCAGGGGCAGGTCCCCGTCGGACACGTCGAGCAGGCCGTCGCCGGGATGGGACCGTGGCGCCAGGTCCCAGGCGCCGAGCCACTGGGCGTTCATCACCGCCACCACCCGGCCCCGCCACCACGACCGTCGGGCGACGAGGTGCGCCACGAACCAGTGGTGCCGACCGTCCACGAGGACGCTGCCCACATCGACCGGGACCGTCCACGCCTCCGGCGACCGCAGCCGGTCGGCGTCACCGCGGCCGCCGAGCGTGCGACACAGATCCCCGCCGAGGAGGCCCACGGTCGGCAGGGCGCGATCGGCGCGGCGGGCCGCCGTGACGATGGCCCGCAGCTCGGCGTCTGTCGTCACCACCACCGCGCCGTGAGGGAGCGGCTCTGCGTGACCCCAATCGGCGTTGCGGGCGAAGCTCACGCCACGACCCCCCGCCGCATGGCGTCGGCGGCGGCACGGGCGGCGGCGGCCGTCGCCGGGTCCGGTGCCGCCTGGGCGAGCTGGCCGGCGAGGTCGATGAGCTGCTTGATGGTGCGCACGAAGTCGCCGCCGCTGAGCAGCTCGTCCTCGAGCACCTCGGCCAGCTCGTCGCCCGCCGCCCAGGCGTAGGCCGTGGCGACGAACGTCGGATCGGGGGCGCGCGTCTCCGGGAGCTCGTGGGCGCGCTCGTCGCGTCGCAGCGCCTTGGCCAGCCGTTCGAGCTGGCGGTAGCGGCGCGCCGCCTCCGGCGAGGGGAACCACGGGGCCGGAGGTGGCTCGGCGCTGCGGTGCTCGTAGATCACGGCGGACAGCAAGCCGGCCAACGTCGGCGGATCGAGGTCGTCGAACACGCCGCGCTCGAGCGCCTCGGCGACGAGCAGATCGCTCTCGTGGTACAGGCGCACGAGACGCTCCCCCGCCGGCGTGAGCGACCAGTCGACGACCATGTGCCGGTCGCGCAGCACGGCGAGGACCCGATCGAGATGTCGGGCCAACGTGTCGGTGTGGGCCCCGACGCGCCGCTCGAGCGAGGCCACCTCGCGCTCGGCGCGACCCAGGGCCCGCAACGCGCGCAGGTGCACCTCGACGTCGGGACAGTCGGCGACGCCGCCACCGCTCGGCGACGGCACCGGCGGCGCCGTCGCCGTGGCCACCGGGAGGCTGGCGCCGTCGATCTCCTCGCGCAGCCGTGCCGCCACCTGGCGCTGGAAGGCCTCCTGGCGTGGCGCGAAGGGATGCGGCAGCGAGATGCGGCTGAGCAGGTCCGGCACGGCGTCGACCTGGGCGGCGCCCACGCTGTCGACCGTCCCGTCGGCGTCGATCGTGCGCAGCCGCACCGAGCCGGCTCGTCGCTCCGACACGGACAGCACCGCCACGGGAGCGGCGCCCGACAGCGACACGACGTCGCCCGGCGACAACCGTCGCAGCGCCTCGTCGATGGCGCGCTGGCGGGAGCGTGCCGCCTCCAGCCGAGTGCGCTCCACGCGCTCGAGCTCCGCACGATGGGCCCGCACGTCGCCGCGCTCGCAGGTGGCCTGCTCGGCGAGCTCGGTGACGCGTTGCCGTGCGGTGCGCAGGCGCACGTCGAGGCGCACGACGGCCGCATCGGCCTGGAACTGGGCGAAGCTGGCGTCGAGCAGCGACCGCGCCTCCTCCGGGCCGTAGCGCCGGATCAGGTTGGCGGCCATGTTGTAGGTGGGACGGAACGACGACGTGAGCCGGAAGCTCCTGCTCGCCGCCAACGCAGCCACCTCACCGAAGCCGACCCACGGCGACCACAGCACGATGGCCGTGCCGCGCTCGTCGAGTCCGCGTCGGCCTGCTCGGCCGGTGAGCTGCGTGTACTGGCCCGGGGTGAGGAACTCGTGATGTTCCCCCGTGAACTTCGTCAGCTTCTCGATCACGACCGAGCGCGCCGGCATGTTGATGCCCAGCGCCAGGGTCTCGGTGGCGAACACCACCTTGACCAGACCCTCCACGAAGCAGGCCTCGACCGCCTCCTTGAACGCCGGGATCATGCCCGCGTGATGCGACGCCAGACCGGCTTCGAGGCCGTCGAGCCAGGTGCTGTAGCCGAGGGCGTCGAGGTCGGCGTCCGACAGGGCCGCCGTACGCTGCTCGACCAATTCGCGGATCCGGCGTCGCTCCGGGCCGGTGGTGAGGCGGAACCCGGCCCGGCGACAGGCGTCGACGGCATCGTCGCAGCCGGCTCGGCTGAACACGAACACGATGGCCGGGAGCAGCTCCCGCTGGCGGAGCAGATCCACCACCTCCGGGCGGTGGGGCGTGGCGAAGCGCGCCCGCCGGCGCTGGCCGCGGATCGGCTTCGGCTGGTCGAGCTTCTCGCCCCGGCGGTTCGGGCGGCCGTCGACCAGCGTGGGGAGCACCATCGTGGCTCCGGTCTCGCGGTCGTCGTAGGCGTAGAGATGGTCGAGCTCGACAGGCCGACGGGTCTCGACCACGGTCGTCACCTCACCCCGGACGGTGCCGATCCATGCCGCCAGCTCGTCGGCGTTCGACACGGTCGCCGACAGGGCCACCACCCGGACGTGGGGCGGCAGGTGGATGATGACCTCCTCCCACACCGGCCCGCGATACGCATCCTGGAGGTAGTGGACCTCGTCGAGGACGACCCACGCCAGCGAGTGCAGCGACGCCGGCGAGGCGTAGATCATGTTGCGCAGGACCTCGGTGGTCATCACCACGACGGGCGCGTCGCCGTTGATGGCGTTGTCGCCGGTCAGCAACCCGACCCGCTCGGCCCCCAGCCTCGCCACCAGGTCCTGGTACTTCTGGTTGGACAGCGCCTTGATCGGGGTCGTGTAGAAGGCGCGCGTGCCCTGTGCGATGGCGCGGTCGACCGCGTGATCCGCCACCACCGTCTTGCCGGCGCCCGTCGGCGCCGCCACGAGGACCGACGCGTCCCGGTCGATGGCTTCGGCGGCGTCGATCTGGAACTGGTCGAGCGCGAAGTCGGGCATCACCCGGCGGCAGCGGCCTCGGCCTTGCGCCGGCGGCGGGCGAACAGGCGGCCGAGCAGGATCGAGATCTCGTAGAAGATGTACATGGGCACGGCCAGCGCCATCATCGAGATCGGGTCGCCGCTCGGCGTGATGACGGCGGCGATCACGGCGATGACCACGATGGCGTAGCGACGCCACTTGCTCAGCTGGCTCGGCTCCAGGATGCCGATGAGCTGCAGTGCCACCAGCAGCACCGGGAACTCCATGCCGATGCCGAAGGCCAGCATCATGAACAGGTTGAGCTTGAGGTAGCTGTCCACGGTCGGGATGACCTCGATGTCGGCGCCCGCCACGTCGATGAGGAACGACAGCGCCGCCGGCAGCGTCAGGTAGGCGATGGTGGCGCCGAGGACGAACAGGAACAAGGCGCTCGCCATGAAGGGGATGGCGGCGCGCCGTTCGTTCGGGTAGAGGCCTGGAGTGACGAAGCGCCAGATCTGCCACAGGATCACGGGCATCGCCAACGCCACGCCCAGATAGACCGAGGTCTGGATGCGGATCGAGAACGGCTCGAGGAAGCTGGTGGCGTACAGGGTGGCGTCGGGTTGGATCGACTCGTACGGCCGCACCAGGAACGACACCACGTACGGGTACAGGAACCACCCGACGAACGAGCCGATGGCCAAGGCCAGGAAGGCCCGGATGATGCGCGTGCGCAGCTCGGCGAGATGCTCCCAGATCGTCATGCGGGCGTCGTCGGGCAACCCCGACGGCGCACGCTTCGCCTCGGTCACGACTGGACCTGCTCCGGAGGTTCGGGATCCGCCGCGGACGGGGCGGCCGCAGGCTGCTCGGACTCGGGCAGGGGCGGCAGGCTCGGACCCGGGTTCCCGGTGAACTCGCGCTGGAGGTCGGACAGGTCGACGGCCTGGCGCATCTCGTCCTGGAAGCTCTGCGACATGCGCCGAAGATCGCCGAGGAACCCGCTCACCTTGCGGATCGACTCCGGCAGCTTGTCGGGCCCGAGCACGATGAGTGCCAGGACCAGGAGGACGAGCAGCTCGCCGCTGCCCACGTTGAACATGCGGGCGAGTCTACCCAGGGCGCCTCAGCCGTCGATCAGCGAGGCCACCGCCGAGGCGAGACGGTCGTCATCGCCGAGCAGCTCGTGGAAGTCGAGCAGGTCGTCGTGCGTCAACGGCTCGTCCGGATGGGACTCGGTGAGCTCGAGCGGCGGGCTCCATGTGGAGTACGACACCCCGGAGGCCACCAGCAGGTCGACCGTGCGCGGCTCGGCGTTCTTGACCACCGCCATGTGGCAGGTCGGGCAACGGAAGGTGTAGGTGCCCTGGTTGTCCGCAGTGCACACGCGCACGTGCACGTCGGCCGTGGTCAGCTCCACGTCCCCGCAATCTGTGCAACTCGCCCTGATGGTCGCCATGATGCCCGGCTCCTACTGGTGCTCGATCCTCTCGTGTGTTCTCGGCGGATCGCGACGCCTTCCACATAGGCCAAACGCCTCAATCTCGTCCGCCTGCGCTGGCCCGCCCCTGCGCCGGTGCGCCAGGATCACGCCATGTCCCGGTTGCCGAGCCTGCTCGACCCTCCGGTGCTGTTCGCCGACGGCGGCGCCGCAGCGCAGGTGCGCGCGCAGACGCTCGAGGCCTATCAGACGGCGATCCGCCTGGGCGCCACCGGCCTCACCGGCTCCCTGCGCGCCGTCGACGGCCGCCCGGCGGTCGGTCCGCCGCGCCGGCGCCTGGCACGCGGGACACCGCCGCTGGCGCTCGCCGAGCTCCTCGACCTCGCGGGCGACGACCACGCCGTCCTGCTCGACGTGATCGATGCGGGCGCCGTGCTCGAGTCGATCGCCCAGGTGCGGGACCGCCCGGGCCTGGAGGGCCTCCTGTGGCTGGCGCATCCCGACCTCGACACCCTCGCCGGCTGGCGCGACCTCAGCGCCGAGGTGCGCCTCGTGCACCAGGCGCAGCTCGATCGCCTGCCCACCGGTCCCGAGGCACACGCCGCAGCCCTGCGCCGTGCCGGCGTCGACGCCCTGTCGATGCACGAGTCGGAGTGGAGCGGCGGCACGATCGCTCTCGTGCACCGCTTCGGACGTCTGGCGGTGGCGGCCGATGCGCAGTACGACCGGACGCTCGACGCCGCCATCGACGCCGGCATCGACGCCGTGCGGGGCATCCACGTCGACCGGATGGTCGACGCGCTCGTCAGAGACCGCCGGCCCGGCTGAGGGGCCAGATCCGCACGAACGCCTCGCCCACGATCGTCGACTCCTCGATCGTGCCGATGTAGCGGCTGTCCTGCGAGTTGCCGCGGTTGTCGCCCATCACGAAGATCTCGCCCTCGGGCACCTCGCACGGCGCTGCGGCGGTGCAGGGCAGGATGCCGTTCTGGGTGACGGTGCCCGCGGGCAGGTAGGCCTCGTCGAGGACGGCCCCGTTCACGGCCACCTTGCCGTTCTCGATCACGATCGAGTCGCCGGGGAGCCCGACGATGCGCTTGATCAGGTCCTCGATGTCGTCGCCGGTGCGCGGCGACGTCTCGGGGCGGGCGAAGACGACGATGTCGCCCCGCTCCGGCTCGCCGAACCGGTAGCTGAGCTTGTTGACGAGGACGCGGTCGTCGACGGCGAGCGTCGGCTCCATCGACCCGGAGGGGATGAAGAACGCCTGCATGACGAACGTCTTGATGATGAAGGCGACGATGACGGCCCCACCGATGACGACGATCCACTCGACGGTCGAGCGCGTCTTGGACGGGGGGCGGTGGACCTGCTCGTCGGTCGGTTCGTCGGCCACGGGGGACGCGCTCACCCGGCGCAGGCTACTCGTAGCGCCCCAGCACGCGCGACGCGGTGCGGGCGGCGAGATCGGCGAACGACGGGTCCCCACCGACGACCCGCGCCGCGGGCCCCAGCGTGACCAGCAACCGACCGAGCCACGGCTCCGCCGTGACCGGCATCGTGACGCGCAGACCGCCGTCGGGCAGTTCCTCGACGTTCGCCACCGGGTGGTACTCGACGACCCATCGCGCCGACGGTGCGAGCTCCAGCACCACCTCGGGTGCATCGAGCTCCTCGACGTCGACGAAGGGTCGGGCCTCCCCCACCTCCGGCCGCGGCTCGAACCGCTCGTCGAGCACGGTGGCGCCGCTGATGCGGTCGACGCGGAAGACGCGTTCGGCCTCGGCCTGACGGCAGTGCGCTGCGAGGTACCAGTGCCCCTCGAAGGCCGAGATGCGATGCGGTTCGACCACCCGATGGCTGCGCCGGTCGGCGCCGAAGGCGTAGTAGTCCAGCTCGACGCACCGGCGGTCGGTGACGGCGTGGCGCAGCAGCTCGAGCGTGGCGGGGTCGGCGGTGGCAAGGTCGACGTCGACGGCGTCCGCATCGGCCAGGCCCAGGGCGCGCGCCAGCTTCTCCAGTGCCGACCCCAGCGGTCCGTCGACGGCTCCGTGCACGCTCGCCGCACCCCGAGCGGCGGCGAGCAGCGCCAGCGCCTGGTCGGGGCGGAGCCGCAAGGGCCGGTCGAAGCCCTGTGGCAGGTGGATCCACACCCGGTCGTCCTCGACGACGACCTCGACGAGCAGGTCCGGGGTGTAGGGCGCCACGCCCACGAACTGCAGCGTCTCGAGGTCGTCGAGCAGGCGCCGGCGGTCCACCTGGAACCGCTCGCAGATCTCGTCGACGGTGGCCCCGTCGCGGGCGGCCACCCACGGGACGATGGCGATGAGGCGGCGGGCGCGCTCGGGCGCGCCGGCCGGGCTCATCGCAGCGCCCCCAGCCAGGCGACGAGATCGGCCCGCAGCTCCGGTGGGGCCAGCACCTCGGCGTGCTCGAGGAACCCGAGGACGAAGCCGCGGAACGCGTCGGTGTCGACGACCGCCAGCTCGAGCTCGACGGACCCGTCCGGGTGCTCGGCGACCACGGCGTCGGCTCCGGCCGCCTGCACCGCCCATGGTGCGTGCCCGGCGTCGACGAGGACTCGTGCCTGCATCGGCTCGCCCTCGCCGAGCTGCCACGCCGGTGTGCGTGCACCGGGCGTGGTGTCGCCGGGTGGCGTGAACGTGCCCGGCGCACCCAGCGTCACGAGGCCGTCGATGCGGTCGACGCGGTACACGCGCTCGTCGGCCCGGCTGTGGTCGAAGCCGGTCAGGTACCAGTGGCCGCGCTGGTAGTCGAGCCGGTAGGGGTCGACCTCACGTTCGCGGTCCTTGTAGCGGAATGCCGCCCGGCGATGCTCCGCCACCGCGCTGAACAGCGTCACCAGCGCCGGCTCGCTCCCCAGCACGACATCGCCGGCGTCGGGAGCTGCGGGGGCGCCGACGACCCCACCCAGGTTCCAGAGCCCATCGACGCCCACGCCACCCTCGAGCTGCACCAGCGACATGGCGAGGTGCAGCGCGCCGAGCTCGTCCGCCGTCAGGCCGGGATCGTCGAGGTAGTAGGCGCCGCGATCGATCCGGTAGCCGGCCACGGGCGGATCGGTCCCGGGCGCATCCTCGACGACGAGCGGAAGACCCATCTCGCGCAGGTCGTCCTTGTCGCGTTCGAACTGGCGCCGGAAGCTGGCGTCGGCGTCGGCGTAGCCGGGGATCTTCTCGCGCAGCTCTTCGGCGGTGAGCGCGCGCGTGGTGTTGAGCAGCGTCGCGGTGAGCGTCATCAACCGCTCGAGCTTGTCCACCGTGCTCCAGCCCTACAGCGAGGCGATCAGCTTCTCGACCCGCTCGTCGCGGGACTTGAACGGGTCCTTGCACAGCACGGTGCGCTGCGCCTGGTCGTTGAGCTTCAGGTGGACCCAGTCCACCGTGTAGTCCCGCTTGCGCTCCTTGGCGCGGCGGATGAACTCGCCCCGCAGGCGAGCCCGGGTGGTCTGCGGAGGTGACTCGACCGCCTCGTCGATCATGGCGTCGGTCACGGTGCGCTCGACCAGGCCGCGGTCCTGGAGCTTGTAGAAGACCCCGCGCGTGCGGCTGACGTCGTGGTACTGCAGATCGAGCAGGGCGACGCGCGGGTGGCTGAGCGGGAGGTCGTGCTTGGCCCGGTACTGCTCGACCAGGTTGTGCTTGATCACCCAGTCGACCTCGCGGTCGAGCCGGAACGGGTCGATCTCGAGGTTGGTGATGCAGTGCTCCCACATGTCGAGCGCCCGCTTCTCGAGCGGTTGCAGGTCGCGCCGCTCGGCGTACTTCAGGGCGCGGTCGAGGTACTCGCGCTGGATGTCGAGCGCCGACATCTCGCGTCCGTTGGCGAGGCGCACCCGCCGCTGGCAGGTCAGGTCGTGGCTGATCTCACGGATGGCGCGGATGGGGTTCTCCAGCGTCATGTCGCGTGGCTGCACCAACGGGTCCTCGAGCATGCGCAGCAACAGGGCGGCAGCGCCGACCTTCAGGAACGTCGTGTACTCGCTCATGTTCGAGTCGCCCACGATGACGTGCAGCCGGCGGTAGCGCTCGGCGTCGGCGTGGGGTTCGTCGCGGGTGTTGATGATGGGACGGGACCGCGTCGTGGCCGACGAGACGCCTTCCCAGATGTGCTCGGCACGTTGGCTGATGCAGAACATGGCGCCGCGGGCGGTCTGCAGCACCTTGCCGGCACCGGCGTAGATCTGGCGGGACACCAGGAACGGGATCAGCACCTCGGCGTACTGGCTGAAGTCGTCACGGCGCGAGGTCAGGTAGTTCTCGTGGCAGCCGTAGGAGTTGCCGGCCGAGTCGGTGTTGTTCTTGAACAGGTAGATGGTGCCCCGGATGCCCTCTTCGGAGAGCCGCTGCTCCGCCGACTCCAGGAGCTGCTCGAGGATCCGCTCCCCGGCGCGGTCGTGGGCGACCAGGTCGTCGACGGCGTCGCACTCGGGGGTGGCGTACTCGGGGTGCGACCCGACGTCGAGGTACAGCCGCGCGCCGTTGGCGAGGAAGACGTTCGACGAGCGCCCCCACGACACGACCCGGCGGAACAGGTACCGGGCGACCTCGTCGGGACTCAGGCGGCGCTGGCCGCGGAGCGTGCAGGTGACCCCGTACTCGTTCTCGAGACCGAAGATCCTGCGCTCCACCCGCTCACCCCCCGCCGAGCAGCTCGGCGATGGCCGGGCGCTCGAGACGCCGGAAGGCGCGCCGCTCGTCGGTGTACACCAGCAGCGCTGCTTCGAGCTCGTCCGGACCGAGCTGGCGGTCGTCGCCGCCCAGCGCACGGACGACCACCCCCATCGCCTCGGCGGCGCTGAGGTCGTCCCGCCAGCCCTGCTCGAGGCGCTCGGCGATGGCCTCGGCCTCGCCTCCGAGCACGGTGAAGTGGGCTTCGTCCATGACCGTGCCGTCATAGAGGATGTGGAAGAGCTGGTGGGCCCCCGGCTCCTCCCCCACCTCGGCGACGAGGATCTCGACCTCGAGCGGCTTCATCTCGTGGGTGAAGATCTGACCGAGGATCTGCGCGTACTGGTTGGCGAGGCTGCGGGCGTCGACGTCCTCACGGCTGAACGAGTAGCCCTTGAGGTCGGCGTGGCGGACGCCGGCGATGCGCAGCTGGTCGAACTCGTTGTACTTGCCGACCCCGGCGAAGGCGATGCGGTCGTAGATCTCGGAGATCTTGCGCAGGGTGCTCGACGGGTTCTCGGCGCAGATCAGGATGCCGTCGGTGCAGGCGACGGCGGCGAGGCTGCGGCCGCGGGCGATGCCCTTGCGGGCGTAGTCCGCCCGATCCTTCATCACCTGCTCGGGCGCCACGTAGAAGGGCATGCTCATGCGCCGTCCTCCCCCAGGTCGGTGGACGTCTCGGGGACGCGGCGCCGCACGGCGTTGCGCTCTGCCATCGACTCGAGCAGACCGGCGAAGCGCTCGGCGATCTCGTCGTCGCCGAGGCGAGCGAACCCGTCGGCCGTGATGACGGCGATGACGGGATAGATGCCTCGGACGGCGTCAGGGCCGCCGGTGGCCGAGTCCTCGTCGGCGGCCTCGAACAGCGCCGAGATCGCCAGGTCGACGGCCTCGCCGCGGGCCAGGCCCTCACGGAACCCGAGCTTGATGACCGTGGAGGCGTGCAGGCTGCCGGAGCCGGTGGCGGCGAAGTTCGACTCCTCGTACCGGCCACCGGTCACGTCGTACTGGAACAGCCGCCCCGCCCGACGGCGCAGGTCGTACCCGGCGAACAGCGGGACGACCGCCATGCCCTGCATCGCTGCCGGGAGGTGGGAGCGGACCATCTGGCCGAGCTGGTTCGCCTTGCCCTCGAGCGAGATGGCGTGGCCCTCGACCTTCTCGTAGTGCTCGAGCTGGAGCTGGAAGAGCTTCACCATCTCCATGGCCGGGCCGGCGGCGCCGGCGATGGCGACGCCGGAGTGGTGATCGGCCGGGAACACCTTCTCGATCGCACGATGGGCGATGAGGTTGCCGGCGGTCGCCCGTCGGTCGCCGGCCATGACCACGCCGTCGGCGTGGCGGATGGCGACGACGGTCGTGCCGTGGGTGATCTCGGGTCGGCCTTGGACCGTCGCATGCTCGAGGCCGTCGAGCGCCAAGGGGCGCAGGCCCGAGCGACGGGCGAGCTCGATGAAGTCTGGGCCGGGATCGTCCTCGGCCCGGAAGAAAGGAATCGTCACGGCGGGGAGGCTACTCCCCGCCCTTTTGGACGTAGGACTTCACGAACTCCTCGGCGTTGGTCTCGAGGACGTCGTCGATCTCGTCGAGGAGGTCGTCGAGCTCCGCCTTGAGGGCCTCGCCCTTCTCGGAGGTGGCGGGGGTCTCGGCCACCTCCTCGGCATCCTGGCGGGCCGGTGCGGTCTTCTTGATCTGCTCTCGTTCTGGCATGGTCGTCTCCGGTCAGGACCCCAGCTGCTCGAGGAGCTGGGCAGGGGTCTCGCAGGCCTCCAACAACCTACCGACGTGATCGACCGTTCCGCGGGACGGTTCCATCATGGGGACGCGTCGCAGCGGTTCCTGACCGACGTCGAACACGAGCGAGTCCCAGTTCGCCGCCACGATGTCGCCCGGCCACCGCTGCAGGCACTTGCCCCGGAAGTACGCACGGGTGTCGGTCGGCGGCTCCACCATCGCCCGGACCGCCTCGGCGTCGGTCGTGAGGCGTTCGAGGCCCACGCGATCGGCGAGCGACCGCTCCGGGCGGATGTCGTGGTATTGGAGGTCCATCGCCGCCAGCCGGGCGTCGCTCCAGTCGAGGCCGTGCCGCTCGCGATAGGCGTCGAGCAGTCGGTACTTCGCCACCCAGTCGAGCTGGTGCGCCAGCGACATCGGGTCGCGCTCGAGGCCGGTGAGCACCTCCTCCCACCGCTGCAGCACGATGGCGCCCGTCTCGGCGCCCACGGCATCGAGCCCGTGCGAGTCGGCGTAGGCGCGGGCGGCGCCGAGCAGCTCCCACTGGATGTCGAGTGCCCGCACCCTGCTGCCGTCGACGAGCTCGTAGGTGCGCTGCAGGTCGACGTCCACGGAGACGGCCCGCATGGCGGCGACCGGGCTCACGAAGACGAACTCGCGCGGCAGCGCCTGGTCCTCGACCATGGCCAGCACGATGGCGGTGGTGCCGACCTTGAGGAAGGTCGCCACCTCCGACCGGTTGGCGTCGCCACAGATCACGTGCAGGCGCCGGTACTTCTGGGCGTCGCTGTGGGGCTCGTCCCGGGTGTTGACGATGGGGCGTTTCAGGGTGGTCTCGAGGCCGACCTCCTCCTCGAAGAAGTCCGCCCGCTGGGTGAGCTGGAACGGCACCTCGTCACGGCGCGCCCCGGGCATCTCCGTGCCGACCTTGCCTGCCCCGACGAAGATCTGGCGCGAGATGAAGTGCGCCATGGCGTGCACGACCACCTGCCCGAACGGCACCTGCCGGTCCATGAGGTAGTTCTCGTGGCAGCCGTAGGAGTTGCCCTTGCCGTCGGAGTTGTTCTTGTAGACGACGATCTCCTGCCCCTCGGGCAGCAGTGCCCGGGCGGCGGCCATCGACTCGACCAGGATCCGCTCCGCTGCCGTGTCCCACAGCACGACCCCCATGGCGTCGCGGCACTCGGGCGTCGAGATCTCCGGGTGGGCGTGGTCGACGTAGTACCGGGCGCCGTTGGTCAGCACGGCGTTGACGAGGTGCGTCTCGATCTCGGGTGCGAGCGATCCGACGTTCGGCATGCCTCGGGCGTCGTTGCCGGGCGACTCGTCCTCGAAGTCCCACGCCGCCTTCGGTGCCGGACCGTACCCGGTGCCCCGGCGCGCCAGCTCGGTGATGTACGCGTTGATCAGCAGCGAGCTCGCCGAGATCGGGTTCGACTCGGGTACACCGCGCTGGACGATCCCGTACTCGGTCTCGATCCCGCAGATCTTCGCGACGGCCATGCGCAGAGGCTCAGAGGTACTGCCCGGTGGCGACCCGCTCGATGGAGCGTCCGCCCTTGGGCTGCGCGTCCTCGGGCTTCTTCACCAGCGTCCGGACGTAGACGATCCGCTCGCCCTTCTTGCCCGAGATCTTCGCCCAGTCATCGGGGTTGGTCGTGTTCGGCAGATCCTCGTGCTCGCGGAACTCCTGGTGCACCGAGGCCAGCAGGTCCTCGGCGCGCAGGCCGGCTTCGCCCGTGTCGATCTGGCGCTTGATGGCCAGCTTCTTGGCGCGGCGCACGATGTTCTCGATCATGGCGCCCGAGCTGAAGTCCTTGAAGTACATCAGCTCCTTGTCGCCGTTCTGGTAGGTGACCTCGAGGAACTCGTTCTCGGCATCGGTGGCGTACATCTCGTCGACGGCCTGCTCGATCATGGCCGTGACGGCCTTGTCGCGATCGCCGCCGCCGAGGTTCGCCACCTCGCCGGCGTCGAGCGGGAGGGCGCTGTGCAGGTAGCGGGAGAAGATCTGCGCCGCCGCCTCGGTGTTGGGGCGCTCGATCTTGATCTTCACGTCGAGCCGGCCCGGGCGCAGGATGGCCGGGTCGATCAGGTCCTCCCGGTTGGAGGCCCCGATCACGATCACGTTCTTGAGCGACTCGACGCCGTCGATCTCCGTCAGCAGCTGGGGCACGATCGTCGACTCGATGTCGGAGGAGATGCCGCTGCCGCGGGTGCGGAACAGCGAGTCCATCTCGTCGAAGAACACGATGACCGGCCAGCCCTCCTCGCTCTTCTCGCGCGCCCGCTGGAAGACGAGGCGGATCTGCCGCTCGGTCTCGCCGACGTACTTGTTCAGCAGCTCCGGACCCTTGATGTTCAAGAAGTAGCTGCGGGCCGTCTTGTCGGAGGACGTCTCGGCCACCTTCTTGGCCAGCGAGTTCGCCACCGCCTTGGCGATGAGCGTCTTGCCGCAGCCGGGCGGGCCGTACAGCAGGATGCCCTTCGGCGCCGGGAGGCTGTAGTCGGCGAAGAGCTGCTGGTGCAGGAACGGCAGCTCGACGGCATCGGTGATCAGCTCGATCTGCGCGTCGAGGCCACCCACGTCGGCGTAGGAGATGTCGGGGACCTCTTCGAGGACCAGCTCCTCGACCTCGGGTCGGGGCAGCTTCTCGGTCAACAGGCCCGACCGCGGGTCGATCAGCACGGTGTCACCGGCACGGAGTCGCTCGTCGAGCACCCAGTCCGCCAGCTCGACCACGCGCTCCTCGTCGGCTCGACCGACGATCATCGCCCGGGTGCCGTCGGCCAGCAGCTCCTTGAACGTCGCCACCTCACCGGTGAGCTCGGCGCCGCGCGACAGCACCACGTTCAGCGACTCGTTGAGCACGACCTCCATGCCCCGGCGCAGGTCCCCGGCGGTCAGGTCGGGATGGACCGACACGCGCATCTTGCGCCCGCCGGAGAAGACGTCGACCGTGTCGTCGTCGTTCACGCCCAGCAGCACCCCGTAGGCGGCCGGCGGCTGCGTCAGCTTGTCGACCTCTTCGCGCAGCGCGGCGATGTGCTCGCGTGCCTCGCGCAGGGTGTAGGTGAGCTTCTCGTTCTGGCTCACGGCCTGCGCCAGCTGGCCCTTCGTCTCGAGCAACCGCTCCTCGAGGGTCCGCACGCGCTTGGGGGCGTCCTGGAGGCGGCGCCGCAGCCCGACGACCTCCTCTTCGAGGGCGGCCGCCTGCTCGCGCAGCTCGGCCAGCTCGGCCTCGTAGGCGTCCAGCGTCGGCTCGTGGTCTGCCTGGTCCATCGGATTCACCCCCTCGGTCCTGCCTGCGCGGGACCCTACACGCGCCGCCACGCAGATCCACGGACGGTTCGACGTCGATTTGCCGTCGATGACCCCGGCGTACCACGCTCCGCAGTGCACCCGTTCGGGAGCAGCACATTTTCACCGGCATCCCCGGGTTTATTCGGGCTTCTCGGTACACTGTGCTCCGGAAGGCGCGGCGGTGGCGCCGGGCTCACGAGTTGCGAACAAGGATGACGAGACGATGAAGGTCTGGATCGACCAGGATCTCTGCACCGGGGACGGGCTCTGCGAGGAGATCGCTCCTGACGTGTTCACGCTGCTCGACGACGGGCTGGCGTACGTCAAGGAAGGCGACAAGGTCTTCTCCGATCCGGGTGGTCCCGACGGCCTGGCCAACGTGCCGGCCGGTCAGGAAGAGGCCGTGATCGAGTCCGCCGAGGAGTGCCCCGGCGAGTGCATCTTCATCGAGATCGAGTAGACGATCTCGCCGGACGGCTGATCGTCGCCGTCCCCGGGATCCTCGAGGATCCGAACTTCCGACGCACCGTGGTCCTCGTGCTCGAGCACGGGGACTCGGGCGCGCTCGGGCTGGTGCTCAACCGCCCGCTCCTCACCCGGGTCGACGAGCCGTTTCCGGGTTGGGAGCTGCTCGCCGCCGAGCCGCGCGTGCTGTACGAGGGCGGTCCGGTCCAGCACGCCATGATCGTGGCGCTCGGCCGTCGGGTGCCCGGCGCCGCGGTCGACGGCCTGCAGCCGATCAGCGACCGTCCCGACGAACGTCTGGTGACCGTGGACCTCCGCCGGGACGTCGACGACCTGGGGAGCCACGTCGAGACCCTGCGCGTCTTCGCCGGCTACACGGGGTGGAGCGGCGGCCAGCTCGAGCACGAGATCGGCCAAGGTGCGTGGTGGGTCTGCGATGCGCTCCCCTCCGACGCCTTCACCCGTGACCCGTCGTCGTTGTGGGGCGACGTGTTGCGTCGCCAGGGCGGTTGGCTGGCGGTGATGGCGCGCTACCCGGACGACCCCGAGTGCAACTGACGCGCCGGCTCAGGTGCAGGCGCCCGTCGACGTCCCGGCGGCGATCGGGGCTGCCAACACCTCGGTGAGCCGCTGACCGGGCAGCGCGTAGGCCACGCCGTCGCGGTCGGGCGCGATGGCGAAGGCCATCCCGACGACCTCACCCGAGGGCGCCACCAGCGGCGCGCCCGAGTCGCCCTGCGCCAGCGCAGCGGCCAGCACCAGGACGTCGCGGGTCACGGTGTCGGCGTCGTAGATGTCCGTGCCCGTCGCTCGGACGGCGCGTTCGATCGAGAACGGCGCCACCCGCAGCGGTTGACCGAGCGGGTGGCCGAACACGCCGCCGGTGTCCCCGACCGCAGCGTCGCTGACCGACAACGGCTCGCGCGCCAAGCCCGGGACGCGCAACAGCGCCACGTCGGTGTCGGGGTCGAACAGCACGACGTCGGCCGCGAGGTCGGTGCCGTCGTCACGCTCGACCGACGGTTCGGCCATCCCGGCGACGACGTGGGCGTTCGTCAGCACCAGCTCGGGACCGGCGACGAACCCCGTGCCGGTCTGGATGCGATAGCAGGCCGGGCCCCGGACCTTGACGGTGGCGCGCGCCGCCGCTCGCTCCACGTCCGGTGTCAGCCCGGTGTCCCCCGGCGGAGGGTCGAGCTCGAGGTCCGGCTCCAGGGCGGCGAACACCTGCGGGAAGTCCGGGCCGGCGATCGACTGCAACGCCGCCAGCGCGTCCGGCGGGGGCGGAAGCCAGTCGTCGAGCAACGCCACGGTCCTCGATCGCTGGGCCACCGACGCCAGGGGTTCGGGACCGTTCACCGCCACCGGCGCCAGCAGCCACACCAGCAGGATCACGCCGACGGCGCCCGCCAGCATGCCGGCGACACGGTCTGGTGCCGGCACGTCGCCGTCGTCGGTCCTCGGCCGCAGCCGGGCGCCGACGGCCAGGCCGATGGCCTGCCCGCCGAGCCCGAGCCCGAGCAGCAGCCCAGCGGCCGACACGAACTCGAGCAGCGGATCCGTGGCGCCGAAGGCGTCGAGCACCACCGGCAGGAGTCGGACGGCGGCGACGAGCCCGAGGGCGAGCCCGACCCACGACAGCAGGCGTGTGACGAGGCCGATCCGCCACCCGCCCACCGCGCCCGCGAGCACCGCGGCCACCACGAGCAGGTCCACTGCTCAGGCCAGGTTGCGGGCGTGGGTCAGGAAGCCGGTGTGGCCCACCATGCGATGGTCTGGTCGCACGGCGTGGCCTTCGATGTGCCAACCGCGGTTGAGCACCTCGACGGTCTCGCACATGCCGAACCCGGCCTCGGCCAGGGCCTCGCGGGTCTGCGCCGCCTGCACGATGCTCGGCGTGTAGGCGACCAGGATGCCGCCCCGCCGCAGGGCCACCGCCGCGTGCTTGACGACCTGCCACGGCTCGGGCAGGTCGAGGACGACGCGGTCGAGCTCGCGCAGATCGATGCCCTCGTAGCAGTCGCGCTCCTCGACGTGGTAGCGCTCGAGCACCTCGGAACCCAGATACGCCTCGACGTTGGCGACGGCCCGCGCCGCGAAGTCGGCGCGCACCTCGTAGCCGGTGACGTCGGCGCCGGCGCGCAGCAGCGTCATCGACAAGGCACCGGAGCCGATGCCCGACTCAAGGACCCGAGCGCCGGGGAAGATGTCGGCGAGCATCAGGATCGGACCCAGGTCCTTGGGGTAGATGACCTGTGCCCCGCGCTTCATCTTGAGCACGAACTCGGCGAGCGTGGGCGCCAGCACGGTGTAGGTGGCACCCTTCGTGGTCTGCAGCACTGCGCCGTCCGCCGCCCCGATGATGTCGTCGTGCGCCAGGAAGCCGGCGTGGCTGTGGAACTCGTGCCCGGCCTGGAGCGCGACCAGGTAGCGCCGGTCCTTGCGGTCCACGAGCAGCACGCGGTCGCCCTCGGCGAAGATCCGTCCGGCGCCGCTCATGCTCGGATCTCCACCTGTGCCCGCGCCGTGAGCCGGCAGAAGGCGCACGTGCCCGACGGCGTCGGGGCACCGCAGCTGTCGCAGGCGACCAGCGCCTCGCGGGCGTCGTCGGCCTCGCCGACGAACCGCTCGGCCGCCTTGTCGAGGAACTCGTGGTAGAAGGCGAACTTGGTGCCGGGCGACGTCGCCTCGAGCTGGTTGAGCGCCTCCTTGTAGCCGAGGTGCCGGTTGCCGGCGGCCATCGGGCACTCCTCCACGATGTAGTCGATGCCACGGACCACGCAGTAGGCCGCCATCTCCCGCTCGCCCAGGCGGATCAACGGCTTGGCCTTCTTGGGGAAGCCGTCGCGGGCCGGAAGGACGGGCTGCTGGCGTCCGAGGTACTCGGTCTGCCACCGCAGGACGTTGCCGAACAGGACCGCCGCCTCGTCGTCGAGGTTGTGGCCGGTCACGACCACGTCGTAACCACCCAGCCGCGCTGCTTCGTCGAAGACGTGGCGTTTGGCCAACCCGCACGCCGAGCACGGCGCACGGCGTGCCGCCTTGGCGCCGTTGGGGATGTCGAAGCCGTAGCGCGTCCGGAGGTCCACCTCCACCAGCGTCGCGTCGCGCGCCTCGGCGAAGGCGCGGGCGCACGCCCCGGACGCGTCCGAGTACTCGCCGATGCCGAGGCCGATGTACAGGCCGTCCGCCCGGTAGCCCAGATCGAGCAGCAGGTCCCACAGCGCCAACGAGTCCTTGCCGCCGGACACGGCCACCAGCACGGCGTCACCGGGCGAGAGCATGTCGTGCCGCTCGATCGCCTTCGTGACCTGGTCACGGCACATGCGCAGGAAGTGCTCGGTGCAGTAGTTGGCGTTCTGCCGCCGCACGTCGATGATGGCCGGCTCCCGGCACACGCGGCACTTCACGCCGCACCGCCCGAGATCACCGGGCGGAGCTCGACGCAGTCGTCGTCGTCGAGCATGGCGTCCCCGGGCACGATGGTGTCGCCCTTGATGACCAGCACGGACTCCCGGTTGATGCCGAGGCGGCCCAGCAGCGCCACGACGCTGATGGGTCCCTGGATCTCGACCTCGCGACGAGGGTTGCGGAGCACGACCTGCACAGCGGATCAGTCTGCCAGGTCACAGCCCCCGTGCGGCAGCCCTGCGCTGGAGGCGATGGGCCTTGCGGATCGCTCGGCGCTGGAGCCAGGCGCGACGGCGGCGCGTCCAGTAGGTCCGGCCGCGCGAGGCGTAGGTCGCCAGGAACGCGGCACGCTCCTCGGCCCGCCGCGCCCGGCGCAGCAGCCGGTTGCGCTCCATCTGCTCCCGGGTGACCAACGCCGCGTTCTCGCGCCGGCGCACCTCGATGTCGCGCTTGCGCTCCGGACGCGTCGTGCGCCGCCGGTAGGTCTTGACCTCGAGCTCGGCTGCTGCTGCTGCGGCGGCGGCGTCGGCCTTGCGCGCGGCGCGCCGGTTCCGGCG
>JAGQTE010000338.1 GCA_020439175.1 Acidimicrobiales bacterium
GCCGACATCACGATCCACTACCCGACCGGTTGGCACACGCCCGAGCCCGGCTCGACCGGCTCGTGCGTGCTGTTCGACCCGGCGCCGGTCACCGTGCCCGTCGACAGCGAGGCACCGCTCGTGGCGGTCGCCGCCAGCTACGACGACCGGGCGCTCGACTCCGCCGCCGCGGCGACGTTCGACCCCCTCTACTGGTCGGTCCTCGACGAGCAGCGCACGACCTTCGACAGCAGGCCCGGCGGCTGCTGGCACGTCGTCGCCACCGGTCAGGGCCTCGACGAGATCGGCACCAACATGATCACCTGCCTGGTGCAGCTCGACGGCCGGACCATCGGGTTCAGCACCATGTGGGCTGCCGACGGCGACGACCCCGGTGTGGAGCCCACGCTGCGGGCGATGGCGTCGGCGATCACCGACGCCTGACGCGAGCGGTCGCGCACCGGGGCGGCGGCCTCAGCGCAGCGCGCGCCGCAGCACCTTGCCGCCGACGCCGGCCGGCAGCTCGTCGACGAACATCACCTTGTCCGGGCACTTGTACCGGGCGAGGCGCTCGGAGCACCAGGCGATGACGTCGTCCTCCTCGGCCGACACGCCGTCGCGCAGGACCACGAACGCCTTGACCGCTTCGCCGCTGTAGGGATGCGGCACGCCGACCACGGCACAGGCGTCGATGGCCGGGTGCTCGATCAGCACGTTCTCGACCTCGGCCGGATACACGTTGAAGCCGGACACGATGATGATGTCCTTCGCCCGGTCGACGAGGTAGAGGAACCCGTCGTCGTCGGCGATGGCGACGTCGCCGGTGCGCAGCCACCCGTCGGCGGTGCGGGCGTGCTCGGTGGCCTCGGCGTCCTCCCAGTACCCGGCGAAGACGTTGGGGCCGCGCACCCACAGCTCGCCCGAGTCCCCCTCGAGCACGTCGGCGCCGTCGGCATCGACGAGGCGGACCTCGAGCCCCGGCACCACCGAGCCGATCGAGCCGCGGGGCGCCGTCGTGCCCGACGCCGTCGACACCACGGGTGCCGCCTCCGTGAGGCCGTACCCCTCGTCGATGCGCACGTCGAAGCGGTCCTCGAACAGCTGCGCCGTCTCGACCGGCAGCTTCGCCGCACCCGAGGTCGCCAGGCGCACCGTGCGGAAGGCGTTGAGGTCGGCGCCCGGCAGGTTCGCCCACGCCGACCACATCGTGGGCGGGCCGCTGATGATCGTCACCCCGTGGTTGGTGACCGTCTCGATCGCCGACGCCGGGTCGAACCGCTCGACGAGCACGATGCTCGAACCGCTCTTGAGCGACAGGTTCAACATGACGTTGAGCCCGAAGATGTGGAACATCGGCAGCACGCCGAGCACGACGTCGTCGGCGCGCTGCTGGCGGCCCGGGTGCGCCGTCATCTGCTCGATGTTGGCCAGCAGGTTGTCGTGCGTGAGCATCGCCGCCTTCGGGGCCCCGGCGGTGCCGCTGGTGAACATCATCACGGCAACGTCGTCGGGGTCGCGGTCCACCACCGGCGCCGGGTCCGAGCCGAGCAGATCGTCGAGCAGCACGGCGTCGGGCTGGCTGTCGCCCGTGGACTGGATGAGGAACTCGAGGTCGGCCAGCGACGACCGGTCGAGCCCCGCCACCGACGTGCGGGCCTTGGGTCCGGCCATCAGGGCGCGGCACCGGGTGACCGCCAGGTACGACGCCAACTCCGGGCTCGGCGCCGACGGGTTGACCGGCACGGCGATGCAGCCGGCACCCACGACCGCCAGGTACGACACGACGAAGTACCAGTTGTTGGCGCAGGCCAGGGCGACACGATCGCCGGGCTCGAGGCCGAGCCCCACCAGGCCGCCGCGCAGCGCCGCCACCTGCTCTCGCAGCTCGCCGTAGGTGGTCGACTTGTTGCGGCTGATCAAGGCGACGGCGTCGTCCGGATGGTCGTCCACGATGGCAGCCAGGTTCACCGGAGGTACCTTACTGCCCGGATGACGGCGGCGATCTGGGCCCAGGGCCTCACCAAGGTGTTTGCGAGCGGCGTGGCCGTCGACCGGCTGACGCTGGACGTGCCCGCCGGCTCCGTGCTGGCCCTGCTCGGCCCCAACGGCGCCGGCAAGACGACGACGGTCCGCCTGCTCAACGGGGTGCTGACGCCCGAGGGCGGCCGGGCGCAGGTGGCGGGCTTCGACCCGGCGACCGAGGGTGACGAGGTCCGCCGACGCACCGGGGTGCTGACCGAGAACGCCGGGCTCGACGACCGGCTCACCACCCGGGAGAACCTGCGCTTCACCGCCCGGCTGCGCGGCTTCGACACCGCAGAGGCGGACCGGCGCACCGACCGGATGCTCGCCCGCTTCGGCATGGCCGAGCGCGCCGACGACCTGACCCAGGGCTTCTCGACCGGGCAGCGCAAGCGCGTGGCCCTGGCGCGCGCCCTGCTGCACGACCCCGAGGTGCTGTTCCTCGACGAGCCGACCTCGGGCCTCGATCCCGCCGGCACCCGTGACGTGATCGACCTCATCCAGTCGCTGCGGGGCGAGGGCCGCACCATCGTGCTGGCCACCCACTTCCTCGGCGAGGCCGGCCGCCTGGCCGACTTCATGGCCGTGATGCACCGCGGCGAGCTGCACGCCTTCGGCACGCCGGCGGAGCTCGCCGACGAGCTCTTCGAGGGGATCGGCGGCTCGATCGATCTCGGCGGTCCCGCCGACGACGCCCTCGTCGCCACCGCCGCCGCCACCGCCGGCGTGCTGTCCGCCGAGTCGTCCGAGCTGGGACTGGCGCTGCGCCTGGTCGACCGGGAGGCACTGGCGCGGGTGGTGGCCGCCGCCGTCGACGCCGGGTGCGCCGTCTACGGCGTCGACGCGCACGTCCCGACCCTCGAGGACGTGTACTTCGCCGTCGAGCAGCGCATCATCGAGACGACGGGCGATCGGGTGAACGACGCCTTCCTGCTCGGCGAGCCCGCCGGACCGGGAGAGTCGCTGTGAGCGCCGCCGACCCGAACGCCCCGCACCCTCCGGCCCGTGCCCACCCGCGCGAGAAGATGAACTGGGCGGCCATCCGCACGGTCGTGGCCAAGGACATGCGCGCCGTGCGGCGCTCCAAGGCCATCGTGCTGCCGATGGTGCTGGTGCCCAGCCTGCTGCTGCTGGTCATGCCGATCTCGATCGGGCTGTTCGCCCGCTCGGCGCCGACGGATCAGGTCACCACGGCGCTGCGGTCACCGCTCGTGCAGAACCTCGTGGAACCGATCCTGGCGCTGCCCGAGCGGGAGCAGATCGTCGTGCTCGTGCTCGGCTACCTGCTCAGCCCGCTGTTGCTCGTCATCCCACTGATGGTGTCGGCGGTGCTGGCGGCTGACGGGTTCGCCGGCGAGAAGGAGCGCCGGACGCTCGAGAGCCTCCTGCACCTGCCGATCAGCGACCGCGACCTGTTCGTCGCCAAGGTGCTCGGCGCCTTCGGACCGGCGGTGGCCATCACCTGGGTCGGCTCCGTCGTCTACCTCGTCGTGTCGAACATCGTGGCGTGGCCCGTCATGGAACGACCGTTCCTCCCGTTCGCGCAATGGGCGGTGATGATGATCTGGGTGGCACCCGCCATCGCCTTGTTGGCGCTCGGCCTGCTGGTGATCGTCTCGTCCAAGGCCAAGACCACCCAGGAGGCCAACCAGCTCGGCGGTGCCGTGATCCTGCCGCTGATCTTCCTGGCGGCGGCGCAGGCCTCGACCCTGCTGCTGGTCCCGGTCCCGATGGTGCTCCTCGCCGGCCTGCTGATCTGGGCCGTGGCGCTCGGGCTCGTGATCGTCAACGCCCGGCGGTTCACCCGCGACCGGCTCGCCTCGAGCTCCTAGTCGTCGGCGAGCCGGGCACGCACCCAGTCGTGCATGACCGGCAGGTACTCGGCGGGGATGCCGGGCTCCGTGTTGCGCAGCGCCGCGTTGTTGGCGACCACGTGCTTGTCGCAGGGCGCCGGCTTCGCCGGGTCGTCGACGCACAGCCGCAGGTTCAGCGATCGGCTGGACGGGCCCTGCCCGTCGATGGCGGCGCGCAGCGGCTCGTGGGCGCAGTCCGCCGACATCATCGCCGGGCTCGACCCGTCGGGCAGCGGGCAGGCCATCATCGTGCCGCCGCACACGTTGGGGTCCTGCTGGCTCCACGTGTGCAGCATCGGCACGGTCAGGCGTCCGTCGGCGACGAGGAGGTGCGGCTGGTTCGCCGGGGAGGCGATGTCGGGATGGAAGCGGGACGGGAGCACCTCCGCCGCCTCGGCCGGCCGGGCACATGGCAGACCCTGGTCGATCTGGCCCTGCTCGTACCCGAGGTTGATCACCCCGGCATCGGCGACGACCCCTGCGGGAGCGATGCCTTGCAGCTGCATGGACCACGCCACGTGGATCGCCCCGGCCGACCCGGCGCTGCCACCCTGGAGGAACACGTCGTCGGTCGGGAAGGCGCCCGTGGCGAACTGGACGGCCGCCTTGGTGGCCAGCAGCCCGTTCGTCGTGCGCGGCGATCCTTCGGGGGTCAGGTTCGGGTTGTTGCGGTCCGGGGTGTTGGCTCCGGCGTAGAGGTCGTGGCTGCACATCGACACGATCACGGCGCGGAACTCCTCGGCCCCGCCGAGGACGCTGGCCATGAGGCCGGTGTCGAACGAGCCCATCAGCGATGCCAGCGATTCCTCGTGCATCCACCGTTCGCTGGGCACGGCCGTGCCGGCGGCGTTGAAGTACCCGATCCCCCCGCCGTGCATCTTCACCCACATCGGACGCGTCGCCGCCGGATCGGTGCCGAGCTTCGTCAGCACGACGAAGGTCTGGTACCCGCTGACCGCACACGGGTACGCCCGGTTCCGGTAGTAGTCGAGGCGGTAGCCCTTGGCCGTGCTCGACGACACCAGCTCGATCCTGGCGGTGTCCCCCGGCTGGTTCAGACATCCCGACAGCGCCACGACGCCGAGCAGCACCATCGCCACCGCGGCTGCCCGACGAGATCGTGGTCCTCGACGCACGCGGGTGCCGTCGGACGCCGGTGGCGTGGTACCTGATGCAGCAGTTGGTCCCATGGCGACGTTGTCGCGCCCGAAGATCAAGAACCTGTGAGCGTTCCGCCACAGAACGGCGAGCGCCGACACTGCTCCGTCACGCCGCCCGACTCAACGCGCCAGGAAGAAGAGCTGGTAGGCCGCAGCACCGAGGATGGCGAGCAGCAGCACCGCCAGCGTGATCGTGGTGCCCTTGCGCATGGCGCCCATGTTCACATGTCGGACGTCGGGCCCGAAAGCCGGCCACGAGCCGAGCTCAGGGCCGGCGGGTCGGACCGAGCTGCACGGGGCTGACGGCGCCGCCACCCGGACCGCCGGCGCCGTCGTCGCCGTCGCCGTCGTCGACGCGCACGGTCACCTCCGCGGCCTCGCCGACGCCCAGCTCCGCCGCTGCCGATCGCTGGTCCATGGCGAGCGACACCAGACCGTAGGAGTCGGTGACGAGCCCCAGCTCGCCCGGACCGAGCTCGACATAGGCGTCGACCCGACGTGCCCGCCGCGACCGCTCCGCGGTCGCCACGATCAGCACCTCGCCGTCGGGCAGCTCGGACGGATCCAGGTTGAGCTGCGCGTTGCCGTAGGTGTCGACCCACAGCACCTCGCAGACCAGCGCGTCGTCCTCGCGCCGCGGGATCGGCACCATCGCCGGCATCAGCACCGCCGGGTCGATCTCGGTGCCGAGTTGGCGCAGCGGCACGCCGGCGCACAGGTAGCCGGCGGCAGGGGCGAAGACGTCTCGCCCGGCGAAGGTCGCGCCGGGGGCCGGCATCTGGTAGTCCGGGTTGTCCAGCACCACCGCCGTCGAGGCGCCCCCACACATGGCCACCGCCGGAGCGAGCAGGCCGTTGTCCGGTCCGACGAGGACCGACTGCCCGCCACCCACCTCGACGGCCACGGGGCGGCGGGTGCCGCCGACGCCGGGATCGACCACCGCCAGCACCACACCCGGGTTGAGGTACTGCGCCGAGCGCCCGAGGAGCAGCCCGCCGGCGCGCACGTCCTGGCGGGCGATGTCGTGCGTCAGGTCGATGATGGCGACCCCGGGCGCGATCGACCGGATGACGGAGTGCACAATGCCGACGAACTCGTCCGTCCGCCCGTAGTCCGAGCAGAACGTGACGGTGTCGTAACGCAGCGTCAACCCGCCTCGGTGTAGCGGTTGGCGAGGTAGCGGTCGAGCTCGCCCTCGGGGATCCGGTACGACCGACCCACCCGGACCGACGACAGCTCACCCGCCTTGATCAGGCGGTACACGGTCATCGTCGAGACGCGCAGACTGGTGGCCACCTCGGCCACCGTCAGGAACCGTCCCTTGGGAGGGGTCACCGCCATGGCGGGGCACATTACAGCTTGGTTGCGGAGCTGCCCAGCTCGATCGATCGCTCCGTGGCGGCACGCACGGCGTCCTGGAACACGCCCCGCACGCCCGCCCGTTCGAGGACGTGCAGGCCGGCGGCGGTCGTCCCGCCGGGCGAGGTGACGTCGGCGCGCAGCTGTGCCGGATGGCGATCCTGCTCGACGAGCATGGTGGCGGCGCCGAGCAGCGTCTGGTGCGCCAGCACCTCCGCCGTCGGCCGCGGCAGACCCGCGAGCACGCCGGCGTCCACGAGGGCCTCAGCGACCAGGTACACGTACGCCGGCCCCGAGCCCGACAGCCCGGTCACGGCGTCGAGCAGCGACTCGGGGACGGTCTCGACCACGCCGACCGCGCCGAGCACGTCACGTGCCCACGCCAGGTCGTCGTCGGACGCCCACCGGCCGGGGGCCACGGCCGACGCCCCGACGCCCACCAGCGCCGGGGTGTTCGGCATGGCGCGCACGACGGGCACCTCGGCGCCGAGGGCGAGCTCGATCGTGGCGGTGGCGACACCGGCGGCGATCGACAGCACGCGCCCGACCCGCACGCCAGCCAGGGCCCGGCACGCCTCGATGACGTGCCCCGGCTTCACCGCCACGACCGCCCCGTCGGCATCGACCGGCTCGGTGGCCAGCGCCACGCCGGGGTGGGCGGCGGCCAGGTCCGCTCGTCGCGACGCATCCGGCTCGACGATCGTCACCTGCCCCGGCTCGACCCATCCGGTCCGCAGCAGCCCGGCGAGCAGCGCCTCGCCCATCCGGCCTCCGCCGACCAACAGCAGCTTCGTCATGGCGAGCCACGCTACCCGCCACCCCGGTCGGCCCCGGCGGCCGCTACTCGGCGCCCTCGACCAGCGTCTCGAGGTCGGCCGGCGCTTCGGCGGCGAGCCCGGTGCCCGGGCCGTCGGGGTACCAACGCTGGGGCGTGGCGGCGATCACGCCGCTGAGCACGGCGCAGACGGCGCCGGCGGCGACGAACAGCGGCTGGATCCCCGTCGTCGAGAGCAGCGCCGCGGTGCCGAGCGGTCCGACCGACTGGCCGGCACGCGCCGCGCCGACCCACACCGCCACCAGCGCGGCACGGTGCTCCGGGGGCACGCCGCCGGCCACGAGGTCCTGCGCCGTCGGGATCGTCGACCCCTCACCGAGGCCGTAGAACATGGCGCCGACGAGCACGACCACCAGCAGGTGCGTGGCCCCGATGGCGGCGAACCCGACCGCCAGGAACGCCGCCGCCACCAGCAGCAACCGGCGGGCGCCGAGACGATGGCGCGTCCGGCCGAGCAGCAAGGCGGCCGCCGTCGACCCGACCGCCGGCGCCGCCAGGCACAGCCCCCGCACGATCGGTTCCAGACCGAACTCGTCCTCGAGCAGGATCGGCATGGCGGTGAGGAACAACCCGAAGATCAGGGCGAACAGGACGAACCCCATGCCGATCGTGCCGCCGATGATCGGTCGGCGCAGCAACGACGCCGACGCCTTGACCTGCGCCCACAGCCTCGGCGGCTCGGCGGGTCGCCCCCTGGGCACGTACCGCATGGCCGCCGCCGCCGTCACGAGGGCGAAGCCGTAGGGCGCGAAGGACCAGCGCCAGCCACCGATCTGGTCGAGCACCCCGCTGATGCCCGGCAGCAGGGCGATCGAGACCGTGAGCACGGCGGCGTTGCGTCCGATCAGCCGCACCCGCTCCGCGCCGTCCCAGTGGTCGCCGATGAGGACGACCGCCAGGTTGATCAGACCCGCCGATCCGACGCCCTGGGCGAGGCGGCACACCAGCAGCAGCCCGAACGTCGGCGCCAGCCCGGCCAGGACGCCGAAGATCCCGAACACCACCAGGCACGGGACCAGCACCGGCCGCCGACCGTAGCGGTCGGCCAGCACCCCGATGATCGGCGCCATCACGATGCCCGGCACCGTCGCCGCCGACACCACGAGCCCCGCCGAGGAGTCCGGCTCGCCGAACGCCGCCAGGATGTCCGGCAGCGGGGCGGTGATCAGGACGTTGGCCAGGATGCCGGTGAGCGTGATCGAGTAGATGAACCACAGCGGCGGCCGTCCCGCGATGGCGGGTGATGCCTGCGCCGTGACGGACCCGGCCCCGGTCATGGCCGACTTCCCAACCGACCGCTTGCCCTCGAGAGGTGCCGAGGCCGGGCCCGAAGGGCACGGTAGGTGACCGCGTCGTGCAACAGCATGAGATTTACCGACGTGACGTCAGCGGTCGCCGAACTTCGAGGCGAAGCCGATGCGGATCGCCGGCCGGAAGCACAGCTCGACAGCGGCGTACACGGTCCCCAGCACCCAGTCGAGGGCGTCCTCGTCGACGTGATCGACGGCGAGGTGACCGACCAGGAAGATGGCGTCCTCGGCACCGATGGCCAGCTGCACGCCGTAGAGCTTCAGGTTGCGGCGCAGCAGGTGCTCGTAGAGCACGGCGTGGTGCTCCTCGGGCGCCGGCATGAGGAAGGTGTCGTAGGCCAGGGTGCGCTGCCCGAGCGTGAACCAGATCGAGTAGACGTCCTTCTCCTCGCCGTGGACGCGCACGTACCAGCGCCGCTCCCCCGGCTCGCCGCGCTCGACCGCGCCGACGACGGGGTTCGAGGCCGACGCCTCGCCGAGCCAGGCGTCGATCACGGCCTCGACCCGATCCAGCTGCTCAGGCGTGGCGGGCTCGTCGAGGCTCATCCGCAGCGCA
>JAGQTE010000339.1 GCA_020439175.1 Acidimicrobiales bacterium
ACGACCCAGGCGTGGCTCATCCAGCCGGCGCCGCCGGTCTGCTTCACCCCGCCGATCTGGGCGCACTCCTCCTCGCTGAGGGTGGTGTCGCCGACGACGACCCCGCCACGGATGCACAACCCGATGTGGCGGTGGTAGTGGTCGTTCTGGCCGGTGAAGCCCTGGGTCGGCTCGGCGTCGCTCTCGTGCACGATGAAGTGGCTGAGGCCGACCACGCTGGCGTCGTCGCCCGTGCCGTCGTAGAGCAGCATCTCGGGCTTGTCGAGCTCGAAGGTGCCGTCGACGTAGCCGAAGTTCATCCAGTGCGAGGCGATGCCGGGCACGTAGGTGGTGACCATGTGGTAGCCGGCTGCCTTGGCCTCCTTCGGCGTCGGGTACGCCATGGCGACGTCGCGGGCCTCGTCGAGCTCGCTCTGGAGGGTGGCGCACTCGTCGGCGTCGGTCATGGCGATCCACGGCTGCGGCCCGAAGTGGCCGCCGTGGCCGTGGGTGTCGTCACCGGAGGAGGAGTGGGCGTCGTGCCCGCCGCTCGACTGGTTGTTCTTCCACATCTGGTAGATGAACGCCTGGTACTCCTCCTCGGTGAAGTTGCCGAGCTTGGCGACCATCATCCCGGCGGTGGCCTCGGAGTCGGTGCTGAGGTTGCCGACGATCTCGTCGAGCTTCTCCGAGCCCCGGCCCTCGAACGGGTCGCTGGGCGCCACGCCGGCGGTGATCGTGCCGTGGTCGTGGGCGTCCATGGTCGGTGACGACACGGTGTCGATGCCGATCGTGTTCGTCTCGTCGTAGTACGAGACCGGGTTGAAGCCGAGGTCGCAGCGCGTGTCCTGCACTGCGGCCAGCTGCGCCTCCATGGCGGCGACGTCCTCGGTGCCGTGGACGTGACCGCCGGCGCTCTCGTCGTGGCCGTGCGAGGCGGCCTCGGGCGAGGCGACGGCGGCGGTGGCCAGGCCCAGCACGGCCAGGGCGCCGATGGCGGGGACGGCGAGGGGCAGCTTGCGGTCGTCGTCGGCCGGCAGGACCAGGTGGCCGATGGCGCCGAGCACGGCGGCGCCCTGCATCAGCACGGCGGCGAGGTCGACGGTGCCCACACCCTCGGCCACACCGGGGTGCGCGCCGATTGGCAGGCCGGAGGTGCGACTCCAGGCCCAGACGCCGATGAAGACGAGGTTGAGGGCGGCGGTGGCGCCGAAGACCTCCTTGCGGGGCTTCATCACCAGCAGCACGGCCAGGATCGCCTGGGCCCAGCCGGCGGCGGCGAACGCCACGGCCTCGAACGTCGAGTCGGCGGCGTGCGCCGGGGCCATGGCGAAGTGGATGATGGCGGCGCCACCCATGAGCGCCGCCACGAACGGTGCGGCTCGGTACGGGTGGTCCTCCGTGGAGCCTGCGGTTCCGCCACCACCCGCCACCGGCGGGCGCGCGGGCGCGCTGTCGAGTCGTTCCATTGGTGCCCCCTGGTTCCGGTCGGATCGGCGGTCGGATGCAGAGACGTGACCGCCGTCACGGTCCCTAGGGTATGGCGGGACCTGTGTGGCCCGTGTTTGCGGGCCGCCCGGCGCAGAACAAGGGCTGTGACCTGGGTGTTTCGGCCCCTGATTCGACCGGTCAGACGTCGATCACGGCGCCGGCGAGGGCGACCGAGCCCAGGACGACCGCTCCGGTGCGCACGAGCCGGGCCCGCTGCGCCGGGTCGTCGACGTCCTGGAGGAAGCGGGGCCGCTTGTTGACGCCGCCGACGGCGAGGATCGATCCGGCCGAGCCGATCGACAGGATCGAGCCGGCGGAACCGACCGACAGCAACGATCCGGCGGAACCGATCGAGAGCACCGAACCGATCGAGCCGACCGATGCCGCAGACCCCAACGAGAACAGCGAGTAGACGCTCAGCGCGCTCTGGTGGCTCTTGATCGAGCCGATCGACAGGCGGGAGTCGGTCGACCAGATCGAGCCGTGCTCGTCCCGCAGGCGCTCCGAGAGCGCAGCGCGCGCCACGCGGCCGGCGGCGCCCATCGTGCCGAGGACGGCGCGGGCGCCCCAGCGCGCCACCCGCGCCGTCGTCTGGATGCCCCACGCCGTGGCCGACTCGGCCTGGCGAGCGCCGAAGTCGATGGCCGCGTCGGTCAGCGTGTGCATGGCCGTGGGCTGGTGCGCCGGGTGGCGCAACAGCGACGTCGGCGTGGGGCGATCGGGGCGGAGCGAGGCGAGCGCGACCATGCGTCGCACCGTAGCCGTGGACGGTCACGGCGCGTAGGGTGCACGCCGATGGCCGCCACCGCCCGTTCGGGGTCGCGCACCCGCCTCCGCCCGGCGCTGCGGACCAAGGCGCCGACGCGCGCCGCCGAGCGGGAGCTGTGGGCACAGGGGGCGAGGTTCGTCGTCGGCGTGGACGAGGTCGGCCGGGGGTCCTGGGCCGGTCCATTGTCGATCGGCGCCGCCGTCATCCCCGTCGACCGCCGCATCGTCGGCGTGCGCGACTCGAAGATGCTGACCGAGCCCGAGCGCGAGGGCCTCTACGACCGGGTGGCTGAGTGGTGCGTCGCTTGGTCGGTCGGGCACGTGTGGCCCGACGAGTGCGACGAGCTCGGCATGTCGGAGGCGCAGCGGCTGGCGGCCCGCCGGGCCATCGAGGGCCTGGGCGTGACGCCCGACGCCGTGCTGCTCGACGGCAAGTGGGACTTCGTCGGCCTGGGCAACACCCGCACCATCGTCAAGGGCGACGCCACCTGCCTGTCGATCGCCGCGGCGTCGGTGCTGGCGAAGGTCACGCGTGACCGGATCATGCGCGCCGGCGCCGACAACTACCCGGGCTTCGACTTCGCCTACAACAAGGGCTACCCGTGCCCGCGCCACCGAACGGCACTGCAGGGCTACGGCCCGACGGCCATCCACCGGCGCCGGTGGGTGTTCATGGACCACCTGGTCTGGACGGGGTGCAACCGCATCGTCCCGCCGCCCGAGCCCGACCCCCAGCTGTCGCTCTTCGACGTCAGTTCTTGAGCATCTCCCGGAACGGGGTCTTGGCGTCGATGCCGGGATCCTTCGGCAGACCGAGGACGCGCTCGCCGATGATGTTCTTGAGCACCTCGTCGGTGCCGCCGGCGACCTTCATGCCCGGCACGCCGCACAGCAGCTGGCCCCACGAGAACGTGCCCCACTCGCCGGTGTCGGCGATGACGCGCGGGCCGAGCACGTCGGTGACGAAGTTGGCGGTGCGCCACAGGTTGCCGGTCAGCGACAGCTTGGCGATCGACATCTCGGGCCCGGGCAGCTGACCCGCCTTGATCTTGTCCATCGCCCGCTGGTTGTTGTACTTGGCGACCTGGAAGTTGATGTAGACGTCGGCGAGCTGCTGGCGCACCAGCGGGTCGTCGCTCACGCCGAAGTGCTCGCACAGCTGCTGGAGCCGGGTGATGCTCGCCAGGCCCATGCCGCTGCCGGAGCCGCCGGCGCCGATCGACGCCCGCTCGTTCATCAGCGTGGTGAGGGCGACGGTCCAGCCCTGGTTCACGTCGCCGAGGCGGTGCGTGTCGGGGACGCGCACGTCGGTGAAGAACACCTCGTTGAAGTTGGCGCCGCCGGTCATCTGGCGCAGCGGCCGCACCTCGACGCCCGGTGCCTTCATGTCGACGACGAACCCGGTCAGGCCCTTGTGCTTGGGCTGGTCGGCGTCGGTGCGGGCGATGATCTCGCCGATGTCGGAGTAGTGCGCGCCCGACGTCCACACCTTCTGCCCGTTGAGGATCCACTCGTCGCCGTCGCGCACGGCCGTCATCGACAGGCCGGCGAGGTCGGAGCCGGCGCCGGGCTCGGAGAAGAGCTGGCACCCGACGATGTCGGCCCGGTACATCTTCGGCAGCAGGTCGGCGCGCACCTCGGGGGAGGCGTGGTCCTTGATGGTCGGGGCGACCATGCCGAGGCCGATGCCGAAGAAGCCCTGCGCCGGCACGTGGTACTTGGTCTCGAGCGAGGCGTAGAGCCGGTCGTAGGCCGCCGGCAGCTCGCGGCCCCCGTACTCGGTGGGCCCGCCGATCCAGCCGAGGCCGGCGTCGTAGCGCTTGGCCCGCCACGCCTTGGCCTTGGCCAGGTCCTCGAGCTCCTTGGCCCGGTCGACCTCCTCGAACAGCGACACGTCGTCGGAGCCCTCGCCCCACACGAACTGCTTGACCTCGTCGGCCTTGCGCTCGGCGTTGGCGTCGAGGAAGGCGGTGACCTCGTCGCGGAACTCGTCCAGCGTCGGCATGTCGGCCATGGCGTCCCCCCGAGGGTGCGTCCGGCGCGCCCGTGCGCTGCCGGCGGATCAACTTGACTGATCGGTCAACTTATCGGTCGTCGCCCAGGATGTGCACGCCGGGACCGTCGAGCACGCTCGCCCGGAGCTGCCATGGCTCGACGGGTGCGCCGTCGGGGCGGCGTTCGCTGAGGTCGCGCCAGCGTGCCCGTGCGCCGTCGGCTGTCGCTGCGTCGTCGGGGTGCAGCGCAGCGAGGGCGACCAGCGCCTCGACCTCGGCGTCGAGCATGCCCATGGCGCGGGCCCGCTCGAGCGCCTCGTCGAGGTGGCGTTCGGCGTCGGCGGTGTCGCCGAGCGCGGCGGCCGCCCGGCCCAGCAGCAGGTGGTCGTGCACGAGCATCTGTCCGTCGGGTGCGGCCTCGTGCTCGAGCACCGCCGCCGTCACCCGCTCGCGGGCGCGTGCCGGGTCACCGGTCGCCAGATCGAGGCGGGCCGACAGGACGGCCGTGTCGGCCTGCCCCAGCAGGTCGTCGAGGTCGTCGCCGAGGCGGCGGGCGTCGTCGAGGTGGGCGGCGGCCGTGGCGGTCTCGCCGGCGCCGAGCGCCAGCCGCGCCCGCTCCTGGGCCAGGTACAGCCCGTAGCGGGCGATGCCGAGCGACACGATGATCGCCTCGGCGCGGTCGAGGTGCTCGCCGGCGTCGGGCAGCGCCGCTGCCACGGAGACCCGGCCGAGGTGCCACCAGGCGTTGGCGACCCCGAGGGCGTTGCCCAGCTCGTCGGCGGTGCGGCGCGACTGGTGCAGCAGGTCGATGGCCTCGGGCCACTCGCAGCGGATGGCCAGCACCGACGCCAGGGCGTGCCGGAGCTCCATCACCATCGCCGGCCAGTCCTGCTCGTGTGCGATGTCCAGCGCCTCGCGCAGGCCGTCGTGGGCGCCGGTGACGTCGCCGACGAAGGCCCGGAGCTGCGCCGCGTCGCGCATCGTCTCGACGTAGGTGCCGGTGTCGCCGCCGACGCGCAGCAGGTTCAGCTTCTGTTCGGCAGCCTCGTGGGCGCGTCGCAGGTCCCCGCGATGCATCGCCACCTTCATCAGCAGCGCCTGGGCGTCCGCCACCAGTTCGAGGTCACCGAAGGTCTGGCCCAGCTCGAGGCTGTCGTGGGCCAGGCGCTCGGCGGCATCGAGGTCGCCCAGGTTGCGCCGGATGTCGGCCAGCACGAGCTGTGCCCGGGCGCGGTCGGCGCCGCGGCCGCGCGCCTCG
>JAGQTE010000340.1 GCA_020439175.1 Acidimicrobiales bacterium
GACCGTGTCGTTCTCCAGATAGAAGATGTGCACGTCGGACGCCGAGTCGGCGAGGAAGACCTCACCCTGGCCGTCGATCTGCATCAGCGGCACGCCCTCGCCCGTCATCTTGGACTTCAGCCACTTCGAGGCGCCGCCGGAGCCCTGCGCCGCGAACTTCACGTCGCCCTGGTACGCGACCATCGAGCCGATGCGACCCATCACCGGGCCGTAGTGCAACGCCACCTTGAGCATCTTCTTGTTCTGGTGGACGAACGGGTCCGGGCGGTCCGTCTCGGCATAGGCGCTGACGTCTGCGTGGATCATGGGAGGGGATCTCCTTGGCCGACTCCCCGCCGGTCGGCGGGACGACCGACAGCCTAGGGAACCCTCACGCCCGGAGGAGCCGCTCGACCGCCGCCACCGCCTCGTGCACCTTGGCCTCGCCCTCCTCGGTCGACGTGGCCGCGGCGTCGAGCACGCAGTGCCGGACGTGCTCGTCGAGCAACCCGAGACCGACGGCCTGCAGGGCTCGGGTCACCGAGGCGATCTGGGTGAGGACGTCGATGCAGTACGTGTCCTCGTCGATCATGCGCTGCAGGCCGCGCACCTGTCCCTCGATCCGCCGCAGGCGCTTGAGGTGGTCGTCCTTGGTCATCGTGTAGCCAGCCACGGGTACGGACTGTAGCAGAGGTGGGGTTGATCCCCTATAGGGGTAGGGGGTATCCTTTCGTCATGGGCACGACGACCGACACCGACGCCAACGACACAGCCGCGGCAGGGGGTGCGTCCGAGGTGTGCCGGGTCGACTTCCCGGTCGACGGCATGACCTGTGCCTCCTGCGCCGCCCGGGTGACCCGCAAGCTCGAGCGCCTCGACGGTGTCAGCGAGGCCGGCGTCAACTTCGCCACCCATCACGCCACGGTGCACTACGACCCGGCACGGGTCGACGCCGACGACCTCACGGCGGCGGTGACCTCGGCGGGCTACGCCATCCCGCCCGGCGGGCTCGATCTCCTGCGGCCCGCGGCCCCGACGGCCACCACCGACGCCGACCACGTCAACGCCGGGCACCCGGGAGGCGAGCACGCCGGCCACCACGACGACGCGCACGCTGCGCACCCCGGCGGTGAGCACGCCGCGCACCTGCACGTCAGCGCCGATGCCGAGCGGGTGCTGCACCGGCGGCTCGTCGTCGCCGTGGTGCTGTCGGTCCCGACGCTGCTGATCTCGATGGTGCCGGCCCTCATGTTCGACGGGTGGCAGTGGGTCGCCTTCGCCCTGTCGACCCCGGTCGTCTTCTACAGCGGCGCCGGCTTCCACGCCTCGGCGCTGCGGAACCTGCGTCACGGCGGCGTCAACATGGACACGCTCATCTCGCTCGGCACCCTGGCGGCCTGGACGTGGTCGACGGTGGCGCTGGTCTTCGGCGACGCCGCATCGACCACCGGCATGGGGTCGATGCCGGGCATGGACATGGGCTCGATGGGCGAGGTCGCCGGCGAGGCCACGGCGCACGTGTACTTCGAGACCGCCGCCGTGGTCACCACGCTGATCCTCGTCGGGAAGTGGCTCGAGGCCCGCGCCACCAAGCGGTCCGGCGACGCGCTGCGGGCGCTCGCCGAGCTCGGCGCCAAGACCGCCACGCTCGTCGACGGCACCGAGGTGCCTCTCGATCAGCTCGCCGTCGGCATGCGCTTCGTCGTGCGTCCGGGCGAGAAGGTGGCCACCGATGGTCGGGTGGTCGACGGCCGGGGTTCGATCGACGCCTCGATGTTGACCGGCGAGCCCGTCCCGGTCGAGGTCGGCCCGGGCGACGAGGTGGCCGGCGCCACCATCGCCACCGACGGCTCGCTCGTCGTGGAGGCGACGCGGGTCGGCGCCGACACGGCGCTGGCCCAGATCGTGCAGCTCGTCGCCGACGCCCAGGGGTCCAAGGCGCCGGTGCAGCGCCTCGCCGACCGCATCGCCTTTTGGTTCGTGCCGATCGTGATCCTCATCGCCGGCGCCACGCTCGCCGGCTGGTGGCTGGCCACCGGCGACGTGAACGCCGCCTTCACCGCCGCCGTCGCGGTGCTGATCATCGCCTGCCCGTGCGCGCTCGGCCTGGCCACGCCCACGGCGATCATGGTCGGGACGGGCCGCGGCGCCCAGCTCGGGGTGATCATCAAGGGCGGCGAGGTGCTCGAGCAGACCCGCCGGACCGACGTCGCCGTGCTGGACAAGACCGGCACCGTCACCGAGGGCCGCATGGTGCTCGTCGACGCCGTCGCCGCCTCGGGAGTCGCCGTCGACGACGTCCTGCGGCGGGCCGGTGCGGTCGAGGCCCGCTCCGAGCACCCGATCGCCCGCGCCGTCGCCGCCGGGGCCGCCGAACGCCTCGGCACCGACGTCCCGACCCTCGCTGCCGCTGCCGACGGGTTCGGCAACGACGCCGGGCGCGGTGTGCGCGCCACCGTCGACAGCGTCTCCGTGGTCGTCGGCCGCCGAGCGCTGTTCGCCGAGGTCCCGGAGTCGCTGCGCACCGCGGCAGACGCCGCCGAGGCCGACGGACGCACCGTCGTCTTCGTCGGTTGGACGGACGAGCACTCGACAGGGACCACCGGCGGCCAGGCGACGACTGGCGCGACGGCACCCATCCCGGCCACCGGCGCCCTGATCGTCGCCGACGCCATCAAGGCCACGAGCGCCGATGCCGTGGCCCGCCTCCACGAGCTCGGCCTCGAGGTGCTGCTGCTCACCGGTGACAACGCCCGCGCCGCGCAGGCGGTGGCGGACGAGGTCGGCATCGACCGGGTCGTCGCCGAGGTGCTGCCCGGCGACAAAGCAGCCGAGGTGGCGGCGCTCCAGCACGCCGGGCACCACGTCGCCATGGTCGGCGACGGCATCAACGACGCGCCGGCGCTCGCCCAGGCCGACCTCGGCATCGCCATCGGCACGGGCACCGACGTGGCCATCGAGGCCAGCGACCTCACCATCGTCAGCGGCGACCTGCGCGCCACCGCCGACGCCATCGCCCTGTCCCGCCGGACGCTGGCCACCATCAAGGGCAACCTGTTCTGGGCCTTCGCCTACAACGTGGCCGCCATCCCGCTCGCCGCCGCCGGCGTCCTCAACCCGATGATCGCCTCGGCGGCCATGGGCTTCAGCTCGGTCTTCGTCGTGACCAACAGCCTGCGCCTGCGCCGCTTCCGCGGCTACCGCCGCTGACGTCCGCCAGCGCCCGAGCCCGGCGCCCGGGCCCGGCTCCAACCCGCCGACCCGCACCGAGATCGGGCTGGCTCGTCCGACATGTCGGAGTTCCCAGCCCGATTTCGGAGGAGCGGCCGTCCGCTACGCCGAACGCAGGTGCAGTGCCTTGGGCTGGGTGAAGGCGCGGATGCCGTGGGTCGACAGGGTGAGCCCGACGCCGGAATGGCCCCGGCCCGACCAGGGCAGCCGGGGGCTGACGCGGTCGCAGCAATTCCAGTAGGCCGACCCGGCGTCGAGGCGGGCAAGCAGTCCCTGTGCCCGGTCGGCGTCGGCGGTGTACACCCCGGCGGTCAGGCCGTACTCGGTGTCGTTCATGGCGGCGACGGCCTCGTCGTCGTCGCCCACCACCTGGATGCCGATGATCGGGCCGAAGCTCTCGTCGCGCATCACCAACATCGACGCGTCGACGTCGGTCAGCACCGTCGGCTCGAACCACGAGCCGGGGCGGTCGACGCGGTGGCCGCCGACGCGCACCGACGCCCCCTTGGCGATGGCGTCGTCGATCTGCGCCTCCAGCACCGCCACCTGCTCGGGACGAGTCAGCGGGCCGAGGTACGTCGCCTCGTCGGCCGGGTCGCCGGCGACGAAGGCGCGCACCGTGTCGACGAAATGTGCGACGAAGTCGTCGGCGACGGCCTCGTGCACGTAGATGCGCTCGACCGAGCAGCACGACTGCCCGGCGTTGTAGAAGGCGCCGTCGGCCAGCGACTCGGCGGCGGCGCGCACGTCGACGTCGTCGGCGACGTAGGTCGGGTCCTTGCCGCCGAGCTCGAGCTGCAGGCGCGCCAGCGACGGCGCGACCGTCTCGGCGATGCGGCGGCCCGTGGCGTACGAGCCGGTGAAGAACACGCCGTCGACGGGCTGGGCCAGCAGCGCCGCACCGACGTCGCCGCGACCCTGGAGGACGATGAACACGTCGTCGGGCACCCCGGCGGCGTGCAGGAGTCGGCCGATGGCGGCGCCGGTGCCAGGACAGAGCTCCGAGGGCTTGTAGAGGACAGCGTTGCCGCACGCCAGCGCCGGCGCGAAGACGTTGACGCCGACGAACCACGGGTAGTTCCACGCCGAGATGTTGGCGACGATGCCGAGCGGCTCGTGCCGGATGATCTCGCGCAGTCCCTCGGCCGGGTCGTCGAGCACGACCTCGTCGGCGACCACCTCGGCGGCGTGCTCCAGCACGAAGTCGACCCGCGCCAGCGTGCCGCGCACCTCGTTGCGGGCCTGGGTGATCGGCTTGCCGGTCTCGGCGGTGAGGATGGCGGCGAGGTCGTCGACGTCGGCGGCGACCAGAGCCCGGAAGCGCTCGAGCACCGCCAACCGGTCGGCCAGCGGCGTCGCCGCCCACGCCGGCTGCGCACCCCGGGCCGCCTGCGCCGCCGCAGCCACGTCGGCCGCCGACGCCGTGGGCACCTGGGCGACGCGCTCCCCCGTTGCCGGGCTGACGACGTCGAGCAGCGGGCCGGAGGCGTACGGCGGTGCGGAGGTGTCGGTCA
>JAGQTE010000341.1 GCA_020439175.1 Acidimicrobiales bacterium
TCGAAGACGCTCACCGCCAACGGCGTGCCGAACTTCTGGTGGATGTACGGCCGCCCCGGGCCGGGCGCGCCGTACGGCTGCGACGGCGGCCACAACTTCGGCTGCTGGAACTTCGCCTTCCTCGACGCCCTGCCTCGCATGATGAGCGTCCTCGCCGTGCCCGGTTCGACGCCCCCGCCGCCGACGTCGGGCAACGTCGTGACCAACCCCGGCTTCGAGTCGGGCCTCAACGGCTGGGCCTGCACCGGCACGTGCGGCACCGACACCGGTGCCGGGTTGGCCCGCAGCGGTGCCGGCAACGGGTGGGTGCGCAACTCCTCCGGCTGGAACGACGTCCACCAGACGATTGCCGTCAACCCCAATCGGACCTACCAGGTGACGGGATGGATCCGGACGTCGGCCAACAACGCCGACGGCTACTTCGGCCTACGCACCGTGGGCGGCCAGGTGCTGGGCGAGCAGCGGTTCGGCTCGTTCGGCGGCTACACGCAGGTCAGCGTCACGGTCAACACCGGAGCGAACTCGAGCCTGGTGGTGTTCGGTGGCCTGTGGGCCAACGGTGACACCTGGCTCCAGATCGATGACGTGAGCGTCGTCGGCAGCTGATCACTGCACGAGAACGCTGCGGCCGGCCGTCCCGACACGGCCGGCCGCAGTCGCGCTCAGGGTCGGGGCCCGACCATGGCCCGCGCCAGGTCCATGAGCTTGGAGCGCAGCACGGGCAGCTCGTCGAGATCGCCGACACCGACGATGTTGGTGACCATGGAGCTCACCGCCCCCACGATCAGCTCGGCGGCGAAGCGCTGCTCGGGTCGGGTGCCGAGCAACCCGTCCTCGCCGTCGTGGGTCGCGGCCACGATGTCGACGAACTGCTCCAGCGACTGCCGCCGCTGCTCGATGAGCTTGGGTCCGGCGGCATACACCTCGACCAGGAACACCCGGGCCACGGCCGGCGACGCCACCATCGCCCCGAGGTAGAGACCCAGGATGCGGTCGAGCTTGTCCAACGGGGCGTCGTCGCTGGCCCGCACCTGCTCCAAGCCCACGGCCATCACCGTCGCCAGCAGCTCGGCGTGCGCCTCGTAGGCGGCGCGGAAGCAGTCGTCCCGATCGCGGAACAGCTGGTAGAAGGTCGCCCGCGACACGCCTGATCGGGCCACGACGTCGGCCACGACGGTGTTGGCGTAGCCCTTCTCGGCCACGGCCTCGGTCATCGCTTCGATGAGGCGCTCACGCTGGGAACGTCGTACTTCGTCCCGGGACAGGTGGTGCGGGCCACGTGGGAGCGGCCGGGCCGCAGGGGTCTTCGCCACGCCAGCAGGGTACCGGTCGGCGCGGAACCAGAAACACAACCGTTCACGCCGGCCGCACGCCGCAGTCCCATCCTGGGACACAATGGCGGCCGCACCACGGCCTGCGCATCCGGCGCGGCAGCAGGCGTGCAGGGGGAACCACCGTGCCCGATCCACGGATCACGCTCGAGGTCGACGGCGCCATCGCCACGATCACGAACAACAACCCGGACAAGCACAACGCCTTCGACGACGCCATGGACCTGGCGCTGTTCGAGATCCTCGGCGAGCTGCGCCAACGCAACGACGTCCGCGCCGTCATCTGGCGGGCCGAGGGTCGATCGTTCTCGTCCGGGCGTGACGTGGCCGCCATCGGCGGCGGCCAGGTCGAGCTCACCCATCACGAGCTGATGCGCCGCGGCCACCACGGCATCCAGCAGATCCTCGATCTGGACCCGCCGATCATCGTCGCCATGCAGGGCTGGTCGATCGGCGCCTCGTTCCAGCGGGCGCTCATCTGCGACATCCGCATCGCCGCCGAGGGCGCCCGGTTCATGCTCCCCGAGGTCACGCACGGCGTCATCCCTGACACCGGCGGCATGGCCCGGCTCTACCAGATGTGCGGCCACGGCGTGGTGAGCGACATGGTGCTCACGGGCCGGCCCATGCACGCGGACGAGGCGCTCCAGCACGGGGTGGTGTCGCGCGTCGTGCCCGCCGACGAGCTCGACAGCACCGCCCGCGAGATGGCGGACAAGATCGCCGCCGCACCGGCGGTCACCGTCAAGATGGCACGGCGCGTGATCAAGCACCTCGCCGACCCGTCGCTGCGCTCCTCGATGGAGGACGAGCTGATCTACCAGACGTTCATCAGCCGCTCCGACGACATGGCGGAGCTGCGTGCCGCCCGCGCCGAGGACCGCCCGCCCACCTACACCGGGAGCTGACCAATGGCCACCGACGCACCCATCGGCCTGCCCGAGCCACCCGACGCCGGAGCCAGCGCCCTCCCGCCCGGGACCTATGACGGCGTCGCCGTCTTCGTCACCGGCGGTGGCACCGGCCTCGGCCGCGCCGTCGCCACCGAGTTCGCCCGGCTCGGTGCCTCGATCGTCATCGCCAGCCGCAAGCCCGAGCACCTCACCCAGGGCGCCGACACCATGGCCGAGCTCGGCGCCGACGTGTGCACCGTCACCTGCGACATCCGCGAACCCGACCAGATCGCCGCCGCCTTCGACACCGCCGAGGAGCGCTTCGGGCTCCCCGGCGTGCTGATCAACAACGCCGCCGCCAACTTCCCCGTCCCGGCCGAGGACATGTCCCCCAACGCCTGGCGCACCGTCGTCGACATCACGCTCAACGGCACCTTCTTCTGCGCCCGGGAGTTCGCCCGGCGCCACATCGCCGCCGACACCCCCGGCTCGATCATCAACATCGGCGCCTCCTACGCCTGGACCGGCGGGCCGGGCTTCGCCCACTCCGCCGCCGCCAAGGCCGGGGTCAAGAACATGGTCGAGACGCTCGCCGTCGAGTGGGGCCCCTACGGCATCCAGGTCAACGGCCTCGTGCCCGGCCTGTTCCCCCATGACGACATGACCGTCGACATCAAGGGCAACCTCGACCGCACCAATGCCAAGGACGCCTGCCAACCGGCGCTGCGGGTCGGCCGCCTGCGCGAGCTGGGTTGGGCCGCCACGTTCCTCGCCTCGCCCTACGCCCGGTTCATCTCCGGCCACACGCTCGTCGTGGACGGCGCCAACTGGCAGCGGCGCAGCCTCACCAACCCTGCGGTCGTCACCGTGCGCGACCAGATGGGCAAGGGACCGTTCGAACCGGGAGACCGACCATGACCGACGCCGACCAGCCCACCGAGCGCATCGAGGTCGCCCGGCCCATCCCGGCGCCGCCGGCGGACGTGTTCGCCGTGCTGCGCCACCCGCAGGGCCACGTCGCCATCGACGCCTCCGGCATGTTGATGGACGCCACCGGCGAACCGGTCGAGGCCGTCGGCGACACGTTCGTCGTCCACATGGACCGCGAGGCGCTCAACGACTTCCCGCTCGGGGTCTACGACGTGACCATCCGCATCGTCACCTATGAACCCGACGTCGAGATCGCCTGGAAGGTCGGCGGTGGCAGCTTCGGCGAGATCGGGCACGTCTACGGCTACCGACTCGAGCCGACCGACGACGGCACGCTGGCGACCTCGTACTACGACTGGTCCGAGATCAGCGACGACTGGCGGGCGTCGGGCATCTTCCCGGTCATCTCCGAGGGCGCCCTGCGCGCCACGCTCGGCATCCTCGATCGCACGGTGCGGCGCGGCGGGGTGCCCGAGGCCTAGGCCGACTGCGCCCGCTGCAACGCCTCGCCGACCCGCTCGCCCTGGGCCTCCGCCAGCGGGTAGGTCGCCCGGGCGTTGTCGAGGTCGAACAGGTCCTTCGCCGATCGACCCGCCAGCTGCGCCGCCTCCGGCGACGGCGTGATGACCGTGAGCGTCCCGTTCGGGTTGGCCCGACGCCACGCCCGCGCCTCGCGGTCGAGCTGGCGCTGCACGAGCGTCCCGCCGAACCCGCCGACGCCGCGCGCCAACGGCGCCACGACGATGACGTGCTCGGCCGGCGGCGCCAGGCCGATCGACGTCACGGATCGCACGCCGCCGTCGACGTACGTGTCGCCCGCCACGACGTGGCGCGGGAGCAGGCGCGGCGCCGCCGACGAGGCGGCGCACAGGTCGGCGAGGTCGTGCTCGGCGCCCGAGAGCACCACGCGGCCCTTGCCGGAGCCGCGGATGCGGAAGGCGCACGCCCACACCCGTTCGTGGCGGGCATCGCCGAACACGGAGCGGGCGACCTCGGCGATGGCGCCGCGCCGGCGTATCGGGATGGGCGGCATCTCGATGTCGGCGATGTCGTCGTAGCCCAGCCCCAACGCCATCAACGCCGCCACCCACGATCCGGCGGAGGTCCCCAGCGCCGGCGCCGTGCGGACATCGATCCCGGCGCGCTGCAGCCCGACCGCCACCCCGCCGCCGTAGGCGATGCCGAAGGGTCCGCCACCCCCGTACACCATCGCCAACGACGCCATCGCACCAGTGTCGCCGACGCGGCGGCGCAGTGCCCCTCAGCCGCCCGCCAGCAGCGGCATCGTCGCCAGGTACGCCGCCAGCAGCCCGGCGCCCTCCCACCGGGTCAGCCGGGAGCGGAACCGCAGCTGGGCGCCGACGGCGACGGCCACCACCACCATCAGCACGACGCTCCACACGAGTCGCCCTTCGACGGTCACGCCGCCGGCACCGAAGGCGATGATCATGCCGGCCGCCAGGCTGTTGAACACGTTGCTGCCCAGCACGTTGCCGACGATCAGCTCGTCCTCGCCGCGGCGCAACGCCTGGATCGACGTGACGAGCTCCGGCAGCGACGTGCCGATGGCGACGAGCGTCAGCCCGACGAACCCCTCCGAGACGCCGAGCTGCTCGGCAATCGACACGGCACCGGTGACGACCAGCTGCGCGCCGATGAGCGTGCCCGCCAGGCCGGCGGCCGCCATCACCAGCGTCAGGACCAGCCCGCCATCGCCGGCTTCGAGGTCGGTGACCTCGTCGACGAGGTCCTCGTCGTCGGCCGCCCGGCTGGACCGGGCCGTGCGCACGACGCGCACCAGCACCGCCACCAGGCCGGCGCCGAGCACCACGCCGGCGACCGGGCCGAGGCCGACCAACGCCGCCACGCCGAAGACGCAGACGGCGGCGGTGCTCAGCGGCGCCTCCCGCCGGATCGTGCGCGACCCCAGCGCCACCGTGCCGACCACCGCGGCAGAGCCCAGCACCACCGTGAGGTTCGCCACGTTCGACCCGATGACGTTTCCGAGCGCCAGATCGGGTTGGCCCTCGGCCACCGCCAACCCCGACACCAACAGCTCGGGGGCGCTGGTCCCGAAGCCGACGACGACGGCGCCGACGATCACCGGCGGCACCCGCAGCCGGGCCGACAGGCGCGCCGCGCCCAGCACGAACCAGTCCGAGGTCACGGCCAGCAGCACCAGGCCGCCGAGCGCGAGCGCTGCCGCCGTCATGAGGCCAGTCTGGCCGACGGCGGGGACCGTTCAGCGCTGGTGCGCCACGAGGACGACCTGGCGACCTCGTCCGCCGGCGAAGGCCAGCAGACCCCAGTACCGGGCCGCCTCCTCCAGCAGCGCAGCTGCGTCGAGCCCGCCGACGTCGACGGCATCGAAGCCGAGCTCGTCGGCCAGCGCCGCCACCTCGGCCCGGGCCCGCTCGTCGTCGGACGCCACGGGCAGCACCGGGCGGGCACCGTCGCGCAGCTCGGGATCCGCCATGTGCTCGGCACCCAGCACGTTGAACGCCTTGACCACGCGCACGCCGTCCGGGGCGGCAGCGCGCACCACCTCCGCCTGGGCCCGCCGGACGGCGGCACTGGTGTGGCGAGCCTGCGGCGGCACGCCGCCGACGCCCTGACGGTCAGTCGGGACGGGTCGTCGCCATGGCGTGGAAGCCGGCGTCGACGTGCAGCACCTCCCCGGTCACGGCGCGGGCCAGATCCGACAGCAAGAAGCAGGTGGCGTCGGCGACCGGCGCCGGGTCGGTCGGATCCCACGGCATCGGCGCCGTGCTGGCCCAGGCCCCGGTCAGCAGCTCGAAGCCGGGGATGGCCGACGCCGCCCGCGTGCGCAGCGGTCCGGCGGCGACCAAGTTCACCCGGATGTGGCGCGGGCCGAGGTCACGGGCCAGGTAGCGGGCCGACGAACGCAGCGCCGCCTTGCACACGCCCATCCAGTTGTACGTCGGCCACGCCCGGTCGTCCGCGTCGAAGTCGAGGCCGACGAGCGACCCGCCCGAAGGCGGTGCCGTCGACTCGAGCAGGCCGCCGAGGGCGCTGAAGCTCCAGGCACTGGTGCGAAACGCCAGCTCGACGCCGTCGGGGTCGGCGTCACCCAGCCGCCCCTGGAGCGCGTCGGGCGGGGCATACGCCACGGCGTGGAGCGCGCCGTCGAGCGCGCCGATGTCGCGGCGCACGTCCTCGACGGCACGAGCGACGTCGCGGGGATCCGTGACGTCGAGCGACAGCACGGGTGCACCGCCGAGCAGGTCGGCGGCGACGGCACGCACGCCGTCGAGGTCGCGCGGGTAGGCGCTCAGGACCACCTCGGCCCCCAGGTCCCGACAGCGCATGGCCACCGCCGTGGCGATGCTCTCGGGTGTCGCCACCCCCGTGATCAGCAGGCGCTTGCCGTCGAGCATCACGCCACCGCCCCGAGCGGCCGGTCCAGCACGGCGCGCACGTGGTTCTCGGCCGGCGAGGTCGCGCACCCCGCCAGCGCCACCAGCACCGCCTCGGGCACGCCGAGGTGCACCGCCCGCACGGCGGGGCCGGCGGCACCGAGCACCAGCTCGACCGCCATCGTCCCGGCGAGGTCGACGCCGTCGGCGATCGAGACGGCGACGGCCTCCGCCCGCCGCTCGACCTGCGCATCGACCACCGCCACCGTCGCCACCGCGGCACCGGCGGCACCGAGGTCCCGTGCGGCGTCGAGGCCGATGGTCTCGACCGCCGGGTAGCACGCCGTCCAGCCGCGACGGCTCCGCACGACGACCA
>JAGQTE010000342.1 GCA_020439175.1 Acidimicrobiales bacterium
CCTGGGCCCGCTGGCGACCCGAAAGGCGCTCGGCAAGCCGATCGACCCGGCGCGCGCCGCGCCGCGCATCGTCGCCGCCTGCGCCGACCTCGGCGCCACCTACGTGAAGTTCGGCCAGCTCGTCGCCTCGGCGCCGTCGGTGTTCGGCGAGGAGGTGTCGGTGGCGTTCCGGGCGCTGCTCGACCAGGGGCGGCCGGTCGGCTTCCACAAGGTGCAGCACGAGGTCGAGCGCGCCACCCACGAGCCGCTGCGCACCACGTTCGCCGAGTTCGACCCCGAGCCGGTCGGACGGGCGTCGATGGCGGTGGTGCACCGGGCGCAGCTCGCCGACGGCACCGACGTCGCCGTGAAGATCCTGCGCCCGGGCATCGAGCGCAAGGTGGCCGCCGACTTCCAGCTGATGGGGTGGCTCATCCCCCGCGTAGCGTCGCGGGTGGCTGGCGCCCAGGCCCAGATGATCGAGCCGATGCTCGCGGGGCTGCGCAACCAGCTGTGCGAGGAGCTCGACCTGCGCAACGAGGCCCGCACGATGGACCACTTCAACGGGTTGCTGACCGAGGTGGATCTGCCGTCGGTGGCGATCCCGCACACGTATCCCGAGCTGTCGAGCCGGCGGGTGCTGGTGATGGAGTGGTTCGACGGTGCCGCCATCGACGACCTCAGCGCCATCGAGGCGTTCGGCGTCGACCCCGTGCCGCTGGTGACCGACACGGTGAAGGCGTTCTTCCTGACGACGGCGCGCTACGGGCTGTTCCACGGCGACGTGCACGCCGGCAACCTCCTGCTGCTGCGCGACGGGCGCATCGGCGTCCTGGACTGGGGCATCGTCGGCCGGCTCGACGAGGAGAACCGCGAGGCGTTCTGCGACATCATCCGCGCCGCCCTCGGCGACGAGGAGGCGTGGGGCCGGGTCACCGACCGGATCGTGGCCCAGATCGGTCCGCTGATCGAGCACCGCCTCGGGGTCACGCCCGACCAGATCCCGGCGATGGTGCGGGCCGTGCTCGAACCGATGTTCACCAAGCCGTTCGGCGAGGTGAAGCTGTCGACGTTGCTGTTGGGCCCCGAGGAGCTCCAGGGCGGTCGGCCTGGCTTGGCGGGTGTCGGCGGCACCGACGACGTGGAGGGCCTGGACCCGGCAGCCTTCGACCGGTCGATGCTGCTGCTGGCCAAGCAGCTGCTGTACTTCGAGCGCTACGGCCAGATGTACCTGTCCGAGCTCTCGCTGCTGTCGGACCGCGACTTCTTCAGCCAGCTCGTCACCGACGCCTGACTACGAGAACCAAGGGTCAGCGGCCTCGCCAGACGGGGTCGCGCTTCTCGGCGAAGGCCTTGGCGCCCTCGCGTGCATCCTCGGTGCCGATGATCGGGTAGCCGATCTCGAGCTCGAGGGCGAGGCCCTCGGTCTCGGGCAGCTCCCGGCTCTCGCGCAGCGACCGCAGCACGGCCTGCACCGACAGCGGCGCGTTGGCGGCGATCTGCTCGCCGATCTCCACGGCCGCGGCCAGGGCCTCGCCGTCCGGCACGACGTGCCCGATCAGCCCGACCTCCCGGGCCTCGGCGGCGGGGATGCGGCGACCGGTCAGCAGGTACTCGGCGGCGAGCGTGTAGGGGATCTGGCGGCTGAGGCGCACGGTCGAGCCGCCGAGCGGGAACAGGCCGCGGCACACCTCGGTGATGCCGAACACGGCGCTCTCGCCCGCCACGCGGATGTCGTGGGCCTGGAGGATCTCGGTGCCGCCCGCCAGCGCGAACCCCTCGACGGCGGCGATCAGCGGCTTGTTCGGCTTGAAGTGCCGCAACAGCGCCTTCCAGTGCAGGTCGGGATCGGCGGCCATGCGCTGCTGCCACGGGTCGTCCTCGAACCCGCCGGCAAAGGCCTTGAGGTCCATGCCGGAGCAGAAGTCGCCGCCGGCGCCGGTCACGACCGCGGCCCGGATGTCGGGGTTCTCGTCGATCTCGACCCAGGCGTCGTACATCCGGGCCATCATCTCCATCGACAGGGCGTTGCGACGCTCCGGCCGGTTGAGGGTCACGACGGCGACGGCCCCGCCCGGCCCCGTCCGGTCGAACAGCAGGTGCGGCTCGGCGTCATCGCTCATCGGTTCGATCCTCTCACTCGGTGAGGTCCCACAGGTCGTGGATCCAGGCGGCGAAGTCGCCGGCGTCGATGCCGTCGGTGCTGCGGCCCACCGCCTCGCCCCCCAGCCAGGCGCCGGCGGCCTTGGCCAGCTCGTCGGTCAGCCGGTGCCCGGTGTGCACCTCGATGAAGCTCAGGTCGACGCCGAGGTCGCGCAGCACGGCCGCCGACTGGCGAGATGAGTCGATGCCGATGAAGACGTCGTCGTGCGACGAGGTCAACAGCACCGGCAGCCCGGCCACCCGCCCGCGCCGGATCGCCAGACCCTCGATCGGTGGGGCGAAGGCGCACCAGCCGATGCACCCCGCCGGGCGCGGCCGCTCGGCGGTGGCCAGGCCGAGGCCGATGGCGAGCCCACCCCCCTGGGAGAAGCCGGCGAACACGGCCTCCGCCGGGTCGAAGCCGTCGCGGGCGCAGACCTCGTCGACCAGGCCGCCGAGGCGCGCCAGCGACGAGTGGTACTGCTCGACGGCGTCGTCGGCGTTGCCGAACAGTGCCCGGTGCCAGATGTCGGCACCCTTGTGGGTGAACGGCGCTCGCGGCACCAGCGCCACGAACCGCCCTTCGGGATCGATGAGGTCGAGGCGGTCGGTCATCGGCGCCGTCGACTCGCCGTAGCCGTGGATCAGCAGCAGCAGCCGGTCCTGGGGACCCTCCCGGGCGATGAGCTCGTGCTCCAGCACCACGCCAGGAAATCAGAACGCGTTCCAGTTCGCCAACCCAGGCAACGCGCGTTGCCTACGATGCGACCCCGATGAGCGCACCGAACCTCCTCGAGCCGACGTTCTGGACCGGCGACTTCCACCGCACCCTCACCGAGCTCCGCACCTCCGACGGCTTGTGGCGCGACGAGGCCAACGACCTGTGGGTCGTGCTGCGCCACGCCGACGTCTACGAGGTCGAGTCCCGCAACGAGACCTTCCTCAGCGGCCAGGGCTACCGCTCCTTCTTCGCCCCGGACGAGACGAACATGATCGCCCAAGACGATCCCCGCCACGCCGCCCAGCGGTCGCTGGTGTCGCGGCGGTTCACCCCGAAGGCGGTCCGCCAGCAGGGCGACTGGATCCGCGCGACGGTGCGCAACCTCATCGCCGGCATGGGCGACGGCGACGAACCTGTCGACGTGGTGCCGGCCTTCGCCGCCCAGCTCCCCGGCCGGCTCACCGCCAAGCTCCTCGGTTGGGACGAGGAGCGATGGGCCGACATCGCCAGCTGGTCCGAGCGGCTGATGCGCTACGACCGGGCCATGCTCGACCCCGAGGCCGCCATGGGGATGATGACGGCGATCATGGAGTTCAACGGCGAGCTCGGCCCGATGGTCGAGGCGGCGCGGGGCTGCCCGGTCCACGACCTCGCCGAGGCGCCGGACCTGGTGTCGGTGTGGGCGCACGCCACCATCGACGGCGAGCCGCTCGACGAGCAGACGATCATGCACGAGACCGGGCTGTTCATCTCCGGCGGCGCCGAGACGACCCGCACCGTCATCGCCCGCGGGCTGCGGGCGTTCTGCGACCACCCGGACCAGTGGGAGGCCATCGCCGCCGACCCGGCCCGCATCCCCGCCGCCGTCGACGAGCTGGTGCGCTGGGTCACCCCGCTCAACAACTTCTTCCGCACCGCCGCCACCGACGCCACCGTCGGCGGACGGCCCGTCGCCGCCGGCGACCGGTTCCTGCTCTGCTACCCGTCGGCCAACCGCGACGAGGACGTGTTCGCCGACCCGTTCACCTTCGACACGACGCGCTCGCCGAACCCGCACCTGGGCTTCGGCTTCGGCACGCACTTCTGCCTCGGGGCATCGCTGGCGCGCTTCGAGCTCGGCATCGTGCTCGAGGAGCTGACGTCGGCCATCACGAACCTGCGGGTCGGCACCGAGCTCGTCGACGAGCCGAACATGTTCGCCTGCGCCGTGCGCTCGTTCGGCCTGTCGTTCGACCGGCGCTGACGTGGCTGCACGTCAGATCCAGCGTCGGCGCTTGAAGTAGACGACGAGCAGCAGGGTCAGCACCGCCATCGTGCCCAGCGCCACCGGGTAGCCCCACGCCCAGTGCAGCTCGGGCATCGTGTCGAAGTTCATGCCGTAGATGCCGGCGATCAGCGTGGCGCCGAGCACGATCGAGCCGCCGGCGGTCATCGTCTTCATGACCTGGTTCATCCGGTTGGACTGCAGAGCGAGGTGGGCGTCGAGCGTGTTGCCGAGCAGCTCGCGCTGGAGGTCGACCAGGTCGATGATGCGCAGGATGTGGTCGAGCACGTCCTCGAAGTGCTTCTGGTACGTCGAGCCGAGCCACGGGATCTCGTGGCGGGTCACCGACAGCAGCACGTCGCGCATCGGCAGCACGCGCCGGCGGAACAGCAGCAGCTCGCGGCGACGCTGGAGGATGTCGCGCTGGAGCTGCTCCTCGTCGTGGCGGTCGTCGAGGAAGATCTCGTCCTCGAGGGCGTCGACCTGGTCGTCGAGCGCCTCGGTGGCGTCGAGCCAGCCGTCGACCACGTCGTCGAGCAGCGCGTGCAGCGCGAACGCCACCGACGGCTCCGCGCCCCCGCCGCCGTTCGTGGCGCGGGCCAGGCGGGCGGCGTAGCGCGCCGGGTCGTAGCGCTGCCCCGCCTCGTTGGCGTTGCGCACGGTGATGATCCAGTCGTGGCCCAGGAAGACGTCGACCTCGGCGAGGTCGCCGAAGGCACCGACGTAGGCGTAGGTGACGACGAACGTGTGCGCCGGGTAGGTCTCGAGCTTCGGACGTTGGCTCGACTCGAGCGCGTCCTCCAGCGCCAGCGGGTGCAGGTCGAACTGGGTGGCGACCAGCTGCACCTCGTCGGCCGACGGCTCGGCCAGGTCGGCCCACACGACGACGCCGGGCGCCGCCGCCAGCTCGCGCAGGCGCGACGGGTCCACGTCGGTGGTGAACCCGCTGGCTTCGAGGGAGGCGACCGTCAGCACGGCGCCGAGTCTCGCAGGCTCAGCCGTACTGGATGAGGGTGAGCCAGTCGGCGATGCAGGCCGGCTTGTCCTCGCCGTCGATCTCGACCGTCATGGTGCGCGTCGACAGGATGCCGCTCGGCCCCTTGCGCTGGACGTCGCTGAGCGTCGACCGAGCCCGGATGCGCGAGCCGACCTTGACCGGGCTGATGAAGCGGACCTTGTCGAAGCCGTAGTTCACGCCCATGATCACGCCCTGGAACCGGCCGGGATCGACCCGGATCGAGCCCGACAGGTGGGTGAGCAGCGACAGGGTCAAGAAGCCGTGGGCGATCGTGCCGCCGAACGGCGTGGCCTTGGCCGCCTCGGGATCGACGTGGATGAACTGGTGGTCGAAGGTGACGTCGGCGAACTGGTTCACCATCTCCTGGGTGATCTCCAGCCACTCCCCCACGCCCTCTTCCTGACCGAGGGCGGCCTGGAAGACCTCGAAGGCGGCATCGACGTTGCTCATGTGGGCGTCCTCCCCGTTGACGAACGCGATGACGCTACCGGATCACGCCGTGGGGTCGAGCCCCAGCTCGGCGAGGGTGACGGGCCGCCCCTCGTCGATGGAGCGATGCGCCGCCACGCCCATCGCCACCGACCACAGGCCGTCGTCGACCGTGACGGCCGGCGCCGCCCCGGAGCGGACGGCGTCGACGAGCCCGAGCAGCTCGAGGTAGCTGGCGCCGTGGTGGTGGCCCTGGTAGCCGATGCGGTCGTCGGCGGCGAGCGGCACCGGCGTCGTGCTCCAGTCGGCACGGCGGCCGACGTTCAGCTCGGCGCTGCGGCCGCGGGCCACCTCCATGAAGCCGGGCAGGAACACCTCGACCTTGCCGGCGTCGCCGGTGGCGACCAGCTCCTTCTCGAAGCGGCTGCCCTCGGCGAACATGCACAGGTCGAGCAGCGCCCGCCGTCCCGACGGGTAGTCGACGATGACGAAGGCGTTGTCGGCGATGTCGGGCACCTCGCCGTCGTAGACCTCGTCGAGATGGTTAACGTCCTGGCCACCCGACGCCAGCACGCGCGCCGGCCGCTCCCCGAGCACCAGGTTCATCAGGTCGAAGAAGTGGCAGCACTTCTCGACGAGCGTGCCGCCGGTGTTGCGCGTGAAGCGGTTCCAGTCGCCGACCTTGACCAGGAACGGGAACCGGTGCTCGCGCACGAACAGCATCCGCACGTCGCCGGCGTCGCCGGCGTGCACCCGCTCGACGAACGCCGCCACCGGCGGCATGAAGCGGTACTCGAGCCCCATCCACACGACGCCGTCGTGGTCGGCCGCCGCGGCGGCGACCGCCTGCGCGTCGTCGACGGTGGTGCACAACGGCTTCTCGATGAGCAGGTGCAGCCCGGTGCCCCACAGCGGGTCGAGCACCGCCCGATGGGTGTGGTTGGGGCTTGCGACGACCACGAGGTCGGCGGCGTCGGCGCGCACCAGGGCCTCGACGTCGGCGAAGGTCGCCACGGCGTCGGGGTCCGCCCCCGTGTCGGCGACGGTGGCGAGTGCGCCGGCGATCGAGGCGGCCTCCGGGTCGACCAGGGCGGTCACGGTCGCCCCTGGCAGCGCACCGACGTTGCGGATGTGCTCGCCGCCCATCATCCCGGTGCCGATCACCGCCACACGCAGCTCGGGCTCGGTGGACGGGTCGGCCTCAGTCGCCTCGGACATGGGCCCGAACCTACACACCGCAGGTCAAGGGTCGGTCAAGGGTGTCGACCCGGCGGCGCCTTCGCCGAGCGTGGCTCGCAGCTCGGCCTCCCAGGCGGTGATCGCCTCCGGCAGGGCGGCGGCGCGCAGCGCCTCGAGCGTGGCGTAGCCGGTGGCGCGCTCGGCGTCCCACTTGTCGGCGAAGCGGCCGTCACGGATCTCGGCGACGATGGCGCGCATGGGGGTGGCGACGTCGGCGCCGGCGTAGCGATCGGCGCGCGACAGCTGGCCGTACTGGCTGGTCGGGCTGTGGTGCGCCATCTGCGCCGCATAGCCCTCGGTCCGCAGCCGGCGGTAGGTGCGCTCGACCTCGCCGGACAGGAACAGCTCGCACAGGATCGCCTCGAGCGGCACGCCCTCGGCCAGCATCACCTCGGTGAAGGTGGTGCTGACGAGGCGCAGCGCCGGCGCCAGCGCCTGCTCGACGGCCAGGTCGAGCACCGCCTCCTGGGTCGGCGTCATCTCGATGGCGCCCTGCCGCAGGCCGCCGATGGCGTGGGCGACGGCCAGCGTCCGCGCCAGCGCCGCGCCGGTGCGGTCGCGGTGCACGCCGACGGCGGTGATGAAGCCGACGCCCTCCTCGTAGCACGAGCGCACCTCCGGACCGAGCATGCGCGGCGCCACCATCGCCACGTCGCAGTCGGGCACCCAGCGGTCGAAGGCCAGGCAGTAGCCGCTGGCCACGACCACCAGGGCATCGGGCCGTGGCTCGAGGCCGAGGGTGGCGATGGCGTCGTCGGGCACGAGCACGCACACCACGTCGGCCTCGGCCGCCGACGCGAGGTCGCCGGCGACGAAGCCGTCGGCCACGGCCTGGTCACGGCTGGCGTCGGCGCGGACCGCTACGCGCACGTCACAGCCGGAGTCGCGCAGGTTCAGCGCCCAGGACCGGCCCTGGTTGCCGTAGCCGACGACGGCGACGGTCGCACCCGCCAGCGCCGCCGGATCGGCGTCCGCCTCGTGGTAGATGGTGGTCATGGTCGGCTCCTCATGGTCGTCATCGGGCCATCGCGACGAGCGCGTCTGTCATCACGATTGCTCGGTCCAGAGCGAGGCGATCGGGAGCGCAGCGATGCGATCTGACAGCGCGAAGGCCGCTGGACCCGTGTGCAGCACAAGACCGGCGACGAATCGTTCGCCCAGGCGATCGCGCAACCACACGAGGTGTGTTGCGTCGGCTCGGCTCGGTGATGCCCCACTCGTCAGTGTCGATTCAGACCATTGTCCAATGTCGATATGGACCGGCAGGCGATGTCGGATTGGACCAGGGACGCTGTAGGCCACGTGGTACTTCAGACGGCCCGGGCGCCGGGGGTGCCGGCGTCGATCTGGTAGGTCGGCCCGGCGGTGGGCGGCGCGTCGGGCACGGTGGCGTCGACGTGGACGAACTCGGCGCGCGCGGCGTCGGCGGTGAAGGTGACGATGAGCACCCCCCGGTGCTCGATGTCGTAGAGGCGGATGTGAGCGTTCGAGCGGGCGCCGGCGGTCGGGGCGTCCTGGAGCGTCTCGCGCGCCGAGATCGACGGACCGATCAGCTCGCTGAGCACCACCGGTGAGGTCGGATCGTCCGGGTCGCGGTGGACGTCGGCGACGACCGAGGTGTGCAGGTCGCCGCCGATGGTCACGGCGCCGGTCCGCCCGGCGTCGACCACGGCGTCGATCAGCCGCCGGCGCGCCGCCACGTAGCCGTCCCAGCTGTCCATCGAGTAGCCGCCCCCGGGTTGGTCGGGCAGCCGGTTCACCGGCGCCAGGATCGACTGCTGGGCCAGCACCGTCCACCGAGCGTCACCGGTGCGCAGCCGCTCGCCCAACCACGCCTCCTGGTCGGCGCCGAGCATGGTCGCGTCCTCGGCGAAGGCCTCCGGCGGGCGGGGGCCGCCGCCGAACTGGCGCGGCAGGTTGGCGGTGCCGGCCTCGGGCGGTGCGCTGCGGTGCTGGCGGGTGTCGAGCACCGACAGCTGCACCATTTCGCCCCAGTCGACGCCCCGGTAGATCTCGAGCGCACCGTCGACGGGCGGGCCGACGGCCACGGGCATGTGCTCCCACCACGCCTCGTACGCCGCGGCGCGCTTGGCCACGAACGACTCGGGGGTCTCGCCCTGGGCCACGCCGAACTTGCCGGGCAGGCCGTCGGCGTAGTTGTCCTCCACCTCGTGGTCGTCCCAGGTCACGATCCACGGGTGCGCGGCCCGGGCGTCCTGCAGGTCGGGGTCGCGCAGGTTCAGCTCGTAGAAGGCGCGGTACGCCTCGACGGTCGAGGGCACGACCATGCCGTGCGGGCGCACGTCGACGGCGCCCTCGAGCTCGTAGATGAAGTCGCCCAGGAACACGACGGCGTCGAGGTCGGCCTCGGTGAGCGCCCGGTAGGCCGTGAAGTAGCCCGACTGGTAGGCCTGGCAGCTGGCCACGCCGAGGCGGACGCGGTCGGGGTCGGACCCCGCCGCCGCCACGGTCCGGGTGCGCCCGACCCGCGAGCGCTCGTCACCCACGCCGAACCGGTACCAGTAGGTGGTGGCCGGCTCCAGGCCCTCGGCGCGCACGTGCACGCTGTGCGCCGTCGCCGGCTCGGCCACGGCCGTCCCTTCGGCAACGATCGCCGCGAACGCCTCGTCGGTGGCGATCGCCCAGCGCACGTCGACCGGATCGGACGGCACCGTGCCGCCGTCCGGGTCGACCCGGGTCCACAGCACGACCGATGTCGGCGTCGGGTCGCCCGAGGCCACCCCCAGGCCGAAGGCGGGCCCGGCGGCACCCTGCCAGCGCGCCGGATCGCCAACCGTGCCCGACGGTGCGGCAGGCGACGTCGCGTCATCGGTGCATCCGGCGGCCACACCGGCGACGCCGGCGGCGGCGAGTCCCCCGAGGAAGCGGCGCCGGGTCATCCCTGACAGCGGCGTCATGTCCATCGCCAGCGATGGTAGGCACCTCCGGTCAGATGAGTTGGATCGCCTCGTCGACGTGGCGGAGCTTGTCGGGGTTGAGCACCGAGGTCACCCGCTGCACCCGACCGCCGACGACCTCGACCGACACGACGATGGCCACGGCGTCGCCGAGGCGGCCGACCACCCCCGGGTTGCCGTTGACGGTCGCCTCCTCGAAGGCCAGCACGTCGGCGAAGCGCCGCACCAGGTTGGACGAGAAGCGCGCCGCCCGGTGCGGGCCGACGACCGGCCGGCGGGCGGCGTGCTGGTCGGGACCACCGTCGCTCATCACGACCACGTCGTCGGCCAGCAACGACAGCAACGCCTCCTTGTCGTCGGTGAGCGAGGCGAGCAGGTAGGCGCGCGCCACGTCGCGCTGGGCGTCGCTCGGTGCGGCCGGCACCGCCACCGACCCCTCCTCGGCCCGCAGCCGCCGCCGCGCCCGCGACGCCACCTGACGGGTCGCCGCCGGGGACTTGCCGACGATGTGGGCCACGGTGTCGAACGGCTCACCGAAGACGTCGGTGAGCAGCACGACCGCCCGCTCGGTCGGCGAGAGCTGCTCGAGCAGCAGCAGGAACGCCGTCGTCAACGAGTCGGCGAGCTCGGCGCGCGCCGCCGGGCCCGGCTCGGGCGACGCCGGCTCGACCAGCGGCTCGGGGAGCCACGGACCGACGTAGCGCTCCTGGTCGCGGCGGCGCCGGCGCAGCTGGTCGAGGCTGAGGCGGGACACCACCGTCGTCAGCCACGCCGGCGGGGACTCGATCGTGGCCGGGTCGACGGCCGCCCAGCGCAGCCACGCCTCCTGCACGACGTCCTCGGCGTCGGCGACCGACCCGAGCATCCGGTAGGCCAGACCGACGAGCCGGGGACGTTCGGCATCGAACACGGCCGCAGGCGATGGACCGCTCACGCTGCGCATCATGCCGCGACCGCCACCCGGTGCGCCGCCGCCAGCCGCCCGGCCCGCTCGCCCGAGGCGAAGGCGGCGTCGGCCAGCAGCCCCTCGCCGCCGACGTAGTCGCCGGCCACGAACAGCCCCGGCCGCCCGGGGACGGCCACGGCGGGGCGGCCGGCGAAGCCACCCCGGGCCGCCAGCGGCATGCCGTGCGCCGTCACCATGTGGTGCAGGTACCGCTCGACGCCGACGTTGTCCGA
>JAGQTE010000343.1 GCA_020439175.1 Acidimicrobiales bacterium
GCGCCGCCGTCGCCGCCGACGGGCCGTTCGACGCCGTCGTGTCGTCGTTCGCCATCCACCACCTGACCGACACCCGCAAGCGCGCGTTGTACGGCGAGATCCTGGCGGTGCTGCGGCCGGGCGGCGTGTTCGCCAACCTGGAGCACGTGGCGTCGGCGACGGCGCGCCGCCACGAGGAGTTCATGACGATCATCGGCGAGTCCGAGGACGAGGATCCGTCGAACATCCTGGCGCCGGTCGAGACGCAGCTCGAGTGGCTGCGCGACCTCGGCTACGTCGAGGTCGACAACATCTGGCGGTGGCGCGAGCTGGCGCTGCTGGTCGGCGAGGCGCCGGCGGTCGGGGCCGCACCGCCGCGGTAGCGTCGGCGGCCCATGGCCACCCACGAGCACGAGATCACCGCGCCGGTCGACCTCTGCCTGCCCGACGGGCGGGTGTTGTCGCCGGCGGCGCGTGGGTGGTCGCGCCACCCGCTGCACCGGTGCAACCTGCGCGGCGGGTGGGGCCGCACCAAGCGGTGGGACTACTGGGCCGTCCTCACCGGTGACCACGCCATCTCGGCCACCTACGCCGACGTCGACTACCTGGGCCTGGCCGACGTGTGGTGGGCCGACCTGACGTCGGGGGCCACGGGTGGCGCCGGGCTGACGACGCCGTTGGCGCGCGGCTACGCGCTGCCCGATCAGCCGGGCACGGCGCCCCTGCGCGTCGCCGGGCGACGCCTGCGGTTGTCGATCACCGACGACGCCGCCGGCACCCACCTGTCGGCCACCTGGGTCGAGGCCGACGGCCGGCACGGTCGTCTGGTCGCCACGGTGCTCGACCCGCCCGGACACGAGTCGCTCAACGTCGTCATCCCGTGGAGCGACCGGGTGTTCCAGTACACGTCCAAGCACCAGGCCCGTCCGGCGCACGGCGTCCTCGAGGTGGGCGACGACGTGGTCCGCTTCGGCGGCGATGCCGGCGAGGCCTGGGGGGTGCTCGACGTCGGGCGGGGCCGGTGGCCGTACCGCACCACCTGGAACTGGGGTGGCGGCGCCGGGCGCGCCGGCGACGGCTCCGGACCGGTCGTCGGCCTCCAGTTCGGCGCCAAGTGGACCGAGGGGACGGGCGCCACCGAGAACGGTGTGCTCGTCGACGGCCGGCTGACGAAGATTGGCGACGAGCTGGTGTGGGACTACCGCTGGGACGACCCGCTGGCGCCGTGGCGCATCACCGCCCCCGACGGCAGCGTCGAGCTCACGTTGACGCCGCGCCACGACAAGCACACCCGGGTCGAGGCGGGCGTGATGGGCATGGAGGTGCACCAGGTGTTCGGGCGCTGGTCCGGCACCGTGGTGCCCGACGGCGGCGACCCGCTGGTGCTCGACGGCATCGTCGGGTTCGCCGAGGAGTCGCGCTCGCGCTGGTAGCGGGCCTGTTCGAGGAGATGGCCGTGGCCCACCCGTTCCGCTTCGCCTGCGAGATCCACGCGCCCTTCGAGGGGCGCAGCTGGCCCGACACCTTCCGCGAGATCGAGCAGCTCGGCTACGCCACGGCGTTCCTGCCCGACCACTTCCACGAGGGCCCGGGGCCGCTGGCGGCGATGGCGGCAGGCGCCACGGCCACCTCGACGCTGATCGTCGGGTCGCTGGTGCTCGACTGCGACTTCCGCCATCCCGCC
>JAGQTE010000344.1 GCA_020439175.1 Acidimicrobiales bacterium
GGTCGCGGTCCATGCCCCGCAGCAGGCCGTCGTAGAGGAGCAGCTCGGCACCGGTGAGGCGGTCGAACACATCCATCGACTCGGGCATGACGCCCATCCGGCGCTTCGCCTCCTGCGGATCGGCCCACACGTCGACGCCGTCGATGCGGACCGAGCCGTCGTCGGGTCGCAGCAGCGCCGTGCACATCCGCAACGTCGTGGTCTTGCCGGCGCCGTTGCGCCCGACCAGTCCGAAGAAGGAGCCGGCGGGCACGGTGAGGTCGAGGTGATCGACGGCGACGAGGTCGCCGAACACCTTGTGCAGCCCGTCGAGCTCGAGCGCCGGCCCGTCCCCCGCCATGGGCGGCAGCCTACGGCACGGCGATCAGGCGGCGGCGTGCGGCAGGTGCAGCTGCGCCTCGGCGGCGTAGAGCAGGTCGAGCGCGTGGCGACGCACCGGATCGAGGAACAGCGGATCATCCGTGCCCCCGGCGACCTGGTGACGTGCCGACTCGATGGCGGCGACGTCGCCGTTGGCGAGGCGAGCCAGCTCCGCCGCCTGCACCTCCACCGATCCGGGCCGCAGCCCGAAACGAAGCGCTCGTGCGGTGAGGATCCCGCTGCGACTGCGCGACTTCGGCTGGTGGGACATGGCCCCTCCTTCCGCCCGTTGGCGGAATTGTCGGCGGATCTCCGCCCGCCCTTGACCAGTCCTACGCTTCTGAGGGCCTGAAAGTTCCCGGGTGCGACCGACGTCACCCGGCGAAGATGGACCTCACCCGGTGAAGTTCGGGCTCGCCGTCACCGCAGGCGCGGCCGTCGAGCTCGGCGCCGTGGTCGAGGTCGGCGGCGCCGTCGTCGTGGTCGTCGGGCCCTGCAACGGCTCGGCATCGACCGACCACGTGAAGTCCGTCGACACGGTCGCCGACGTCTGGGTCACGGTCGACACGACCCGGAAGTTGGCGTCCATGCGGTCGCGGGTGAGCGCCACCGTCACATAACCCCGCTCCTGGGCATTGACGTACCGGGCCCACGGCAGCGACCCGATCAGCGCTTCCGCCAGGTCGACCAGCTCGTCGTTGAACTGCGACGAGATCGACGTGCCGACCAGCTCGGTGGCGACGCGCGGGGTGGTCGGGTCCTCCCCCACCTGGTGCACGTCGGCGACGCCGGCGGCGTGGATGTCGCCGGTGATGATCACGGGGTTGCGCACCTCGGGCCGGGCGAGCACGTCGACGACCCGCTGGCGGGTCACGGGGTAGCCGTCCCACTGGTCGAAGTTGTAGGCGCCGGCGAACGGCATGGCCGAGAACACGACCTGGTTCGCCAGGACGTTCCAGATCGAGGTCGACGCGCCGAGCCGGTCGAGCAGCCAGCTCTCCTGCGCTGCGCCGAGGATGGTGCGGTCCGGGTTCGCCAGGTTGTCGCACACCGGCCCGATGTCGCCGAGGCCCGGCGCCGGCGGGCAGGCGTGGTCGTCGCGGTACTGGCGGGTGTCGAGCGCCGAGAACGACGCCAGGTCCCCCCACTCGAAGCCGCGGTAGATCGCCAGGTCCGGTCCGGTCGGCGGCGCCAGGCGCACCGGCTGGTGCTCCCACCACGCCTGGTATGCCGCGGCCCGGCGGACGAGGAAGGTGGCCGGGTCCGAGCCGTTCTCGTCGAACTGGCCGGCGTAGTTGTTCTCGACCTCGTGGTCGTCCCACACGACGACCCACGGGAAGGCGGCGCGGCTCTTCTGCAGCTCGGCGTCGCCGCCGTAGAGCGCGTACCGGTTGCGGTACATCGGCAACGTGGTGACCTCGGCGCTGTTGTGCGGGCGCACGCCGCCGCCGGTGCCCCCCTCGTAGATGAAGTCGCCGAGGAAGAACACGAGGTCGAGCGGCTCGGTGGCGAGGTGGGTGTGCGCCGTGTAGTAGCCGCTGGTCCAGCTCTGGCAGGAGGCGAAGCCGAACGCCATGGCAGCCGGCGAGCTGCCGGCGGCGGGCAGGGTGCGGGTGCGACCGACCGGGCTGTCGTAGCCGCCGGCGGAGAAGCGGTACCAGTACCAGCTGTCGGGCTCGAGGCCGCCGGCGTCGACGTGCACGCTGTGGGCGTACATGGCGCTGGCGGTGGCGGTGCCCGACGCCACGACGTCGGCGAAGCCCTCGTCGGTGGCGACCTCCCAGCCGACGGCCTCGTCGCCGGGGCCCATGCCACCGTCGTTGAGCGGATCGGGCGCCAGGCGGGTCCACAGGATCACCGACGTCGGCGTCGGGTCACCCGAGGCGACCCCGAGGGTGAACGGCGCCGACGGGATGGCCGACGGGCCGGTCGGCACCTGGTTCGGCAGCGCTGCCGCCCATCGGGGCAGCAGCAGCGCCCCGGCGCCGCCCGCCACGGCCGTGCCGATGAAGTCGCGTCGTGAGATCCCCCGCATCCGGGCGATGGTAGACGGCGCCGCCGGCGCGTCAGGCGCAGCCGCCGACGGTGAGCTGCGCCGCGCTGGGCCACACCTTCGTCACCTGTGTGCACCCCTGGAGCGTGGCGTGCGGCGTCCACGGGCCGACGCCGGGGCTCCGCCGCTCGACGGTGACGTCGACGGTGCCGCCGCCGTCGGTCGTGTACGTACGCCGTTCGCTGGTCGTCTCATCGATCCCGCCTCCCGGGTTGTCGGCGAAGGCGATCACGACGAAGCGCGCCGGCACCCGCGCCTGGAAGCGGGCGATGAAGCAGTCGACGCCGTCGGCCGGCATGAGGAAGGTCGTCGGGTAGCCGGCGATCGGCACCACCTCGCCGCAGTCACCGTCCGGCCCGCCGGGCAGCGTGGTCGAGGTCGTCGGACCGACGGTGGGCAGGGGCCCCTTGTCGATCGTGGTCGTGGTCTGCGGGAACGGCCTCGTCGTGTCCGGGTTCGACGTCGTGCTGGTGGACGGCACCCCGGCCGGCATGCCCGTCGACGTCGTGTCGACCGCGTCGGTGGTCCCGGGCACGACGAGCGTCGACGAGCCCGCCGTCGTGACGCTCGACCCGAGCGACGTGCTCGGACCGTCGGCGAGGACCGTGCGCGCATCGTCGGACGAGCGGCCCAGCCCCAACGCCACGGCACCGACCAGCACCAGCGCGGCGGCGACCACGCCGACGCCAGCGAGGCGGGCGCGGCGGCGGAGCGCGGCGCGGGTGCGGATCGAGGTGAGGATCTCGTCGTCGGTCATCGGTCCTCCTCCCGGAGGTCGTCGAGCGCGGCGAGGCCGCGCGAGGCGTGCGTCTTGAC
>JAGQTE010000345.1 GCA_020439175.1 Acidimicrobiales bacterium
GCGCTGCTGCGCCCGAAGCCGACATCCTCGTCGTCGACGACGGCAGCCCGGACGGCACCGCCGACCTGGCGGACGCCTGGGGCAAGGCGCACAGCGGTCTTCGGGTGATGCGCCGCACCGAGAAGTCGGGCCTCGGGTCCGCCTACCGCGCCGGGTTCACCGACGGCCTGCGCGAGGGCTACGACATCTTGATCGAGATGGACTCGGACCTGTCGCACGATCCGATGGCGCTCCCGTCGCTGATCCACGCCGTGGAGGACGGGGCCAGCTTGGCCATCGGCTCGCGCTACGTGCCGGGCGGCTCCATCCCGAACTGGACCTGGCACCGCAAGCTGCTGTCCAAGGGCGGCAACCGCTACGCCGGGATGGTGCTCGGGCTCCAGGTGCGCGACGCCACGGCCGGCTACCGGGCCTACGCCGCGGACGCCCTGTCCAAGATCGACCTCTCCCAGATCAAGGCCGACGGCTACGGCTTCCAGATCGAGATGGCGTACGAGGTCTCACGCAACGGCGGTCGGATCGTCGAGATCCCGATCGCCTTCACGGACCGGGTGCGCGGCGAGTCCAAGAGGTCGTCGCGCATCGTGGTCGAGGCGCTGGGCCGCGCAACCAGGTGGGCGATCCGGGCCCGGATCCTGCGCCGGCGCACGGACAAGCGCTGAGCGCACCGGCGCGCACACCCTCGCCGCGCCAGAATGGGCCGATGCGACGCTGGCTCGTCGGAGGCGCGGTCATCGAGGGACCCGAGGGGATCCTGCTGGTGCAGAACCAGCGCCGCGGCGGCCGCATCGACTGGAGTCCGCCCGGGGGCGTCATCGACGACGGCGAGGACGTCCTGACCGGCCTCAGCCGCGAGGTCCGCGAGGAGACCGGGCTGATCGTCACCCGGTGGGAGGGGCCGATCTACACCATCGAGGCCACGGCGCCGGACCTGGGCTGGGACCTGCGGGTCGAGGCGTACTGGGCGGTGGACGTCTCGGGCGAGCTCGTCCTCGAGGACCCGGACGGCATCGTGGTCGACGCGGCGTACCTGTCGCACGTGGCCTGCTGCGACCGCCTGCGCGACAGCCATCCATGGGTCGCCGAGCCGTTGACCGAGTACCTCGACGCCCGGTGGTCCGGGACCCGGACGTTCGGGTACCACGTGCGCGGCACCGAGCCCGCGGAGCTCGTCGTCACCCGACTGTGACCCCGAGCCCGGGGCGCGTCAGTCGGCCGATGCGGCGTGGGTGACGGCGTTCCAGGTGCGCAACGACGGCAGGCCCGACGCCGCCGTCCAGGTGCCGGCGTTGTCGTCGGACCACCAGATCTCGTTGGCGAGACCGACGACCATCCACTCGTCGTCCGGGCCGGCCTTGATGTCGTTGAAGGCCGGCGAGCCGCCACCGATGGTCGTGACGGAGAAGGTGGCGCCGCCGTCGGTGGACCGAACCAGCCGCCCGAGTCCGGCGGCGCAGGCCACGACGATGCCGTGGTTGGCATCGATGCCGGTCCAGGAGTCGGCGCCGCTGTCGTGGCGCAGGGTCCAGGTGAGCCCGTCGTCGACCGACGCCCAGATCTCGCCGAGGGTGCCGCACACGAGCCAGGTGCTGGTGGAGCGCACGTAGCACACGTCCTGCCAGATGGCGGACGTGCCGCCGATCGACACGCTGGTCCACGTGGCCCCGCCGTCGGTCGAGCGCCACAGCAGCCCGATCGTCCCACCGCCGCACAACCAGGTGCCGTGGGCGTGGCGGATGAACGTCAGCGCCGGCGCCCCGCCGGGTTGGCTCGACGGGCTGGAGAAGGTCACGCCGTCGTCGGTGCTGCGGCGGATGCGACCGCTGTTGCCGACGGCCACCCACGTCGTGCCGCTGGCCGAGATGTCGTTGTAGGTGTTGAGCGAACCGCCGAACGCCTGGCTGTCGTTGGCCATGGTGGCGCCGCTGCCGGTCCAGCGGACCCGGAAGTTCTGATCGCCGACCGCGATGACCGTGCCCGACCCGTTCGACCCGATCCCGTACATGGTGCGGACGAGCAGGCTCCCGCAGGAGCGGGGCAGCGTCGACCACGAGGTCGCCGTCGAGTTCGGGGTGTAGGGCTGGTAGTTCGCCGTGATGCCCGAACACGAACCGGCGAGCGTGTGCTGCGCCAGCCATCCCGGCTGCAAGCCGGGGGTCGGCGGCGGGCTGGCCGCCGCCGCGGCGTCGATGCTGAGCACCTGCGGCGCCACCCAGGCGGCCCCGCCGACGGCCCCCAGCACCCCGAGCGCGCGCCGGCGCGACCACGCGGCGCGGGTGCCGTCGCCGGCGGCCTGGTGCCGACCTGATCCGCGCGCCGTCGTCATGGCCGGCGAGGGTAGCAGCCGGCCGATCGGGCTGGGCCGGCGTCGGCGGCCCCCGCGGGGCTCGACCTCTCGTACGGTGAGCGACGATGCCTGAGCGCACCATCGTGCACGTCGACATGAACGCGTTCTTCGTCTCGGTCGAGCTGCTCGATCGTCCCGAGCTCGTCGGCCGACCCGTCGTCGTCGGCGGCGCCGGCGAGCGCGGGGTCGTGGCGGCGGCGTCCTACGAGGCGCGCCGCTACGGCATCCACTCGGCGATGCCCTCGACCCGGGCGCGGCGCCTGTGCCCGCACGCCGTGTTCCTGCACGGTCGCCACGACCGCTACGCCGAGGTGAGCCGGTCGGTCATGGCGCTGGCGCGCACCTTCACGCCGTTGGTCGAGCCGATCTCGCTCGACGAGGCCTTCCTCGACGTCACCGGCGCCGCCCGCCTCCACGGCGACGGTGCGCAGATCGCCGCCGCGCTGCGGCAGCGGGTGCACGACGAGCTCGGCCTGGGGTGCTCGGTCGGCGTGGCGCCGTCGAAGTTCGTGGCCAAGCTGGCGTCGGAGGCGGCCAAGCCGCGGGCGTCGATGGCGGGCATCGACCCGGGTCCGGGCGTCGTGGTCGTCGAAGCCGACGACGTGGTCGCCTTCTTGCATCCGCTCCCGGTCCAGGCGTTGTGGGGCGTCGGGCCGAAGACGTTGGAGAAGCTGCGGCGCATGGGGGTCACGACGGTGGGCGAGCTGGCAGGTCTGCCGGTCGACGCCCTGGTCGCCAGCCTCGGACGCGCTGCGGGCAGCCACCTCCACGAGCTGGCCAACGGCATCGACACGCGCGAGGTCGTACCCGACCAGGAGGTGCGGTCGATCAGCCACGAGGAGACCTTCGCGCACGACCTGCACGATCACGGCGCCCTGCATGCCGAGCTGGTGCGCCTCGCCGATGCCGTGGCCGCCCGGTTGCGCGCCGCGGGCGTCGGGGGCCGCACCGTCACGGTGAAGGTCAAGTTCGGCGACTTCACCTCGGTGTCGCGCGCCTCGACCCTGCCGCACACCATCGACGACGGCCCGACGATCGTCGCCGTGGCGGACGCGCTGCTGCGCACCATCGACCCGACCCCCGGGGTGCGGTTGCTCGGCGTCGGCGCCAGCGCCCTCGGTCCGCCCGGCCCCCGCCAGCTGTCGTTCGACGACGCCCTGGCGTCGACCAAGGACTGGACGTCGGCGACCGACGCCGTCGACGCCATCCGGGCCAAGTTCGGCCGCGAGGCCATCGGACCGGCGAGCCTCGCGGGGCCGGACGGTCTTCGCCCCAAGCGCCAAGGGGACCAGCAGTGGGGACCGGACCAGCTGCGCGACGATCCCGAGCCGACCTGAAGCGTTGCTGACGGCTTCGTGGCGTCTCCGGGGCTCGGCCTCGACGTGTCCGGACGCGCATCGGCAGGCAAAGGCCGGGGTTCGCGTTGTCGTCGTCGAATTGCTGTGCGAGACTTACCGCATTCGATCCCGGGGCGGGGGTCCCGGGTCGGACGAAGGGGACATCGCCAGTGCCGCTTTCCGAGGACGAGCAGCGCATCCTCGACCAGATCGAGTCGCAGCTGTACGAGACCGATCCCGGCCTCGTCCGAGGCATCGCGGACACGACCGTGTACTCGCTGGCCCGGCGGCGCCTGCTGCTGGCCGTCGGGGGCCTGCTGGTGGGGTTCGCCCTGCTCCTCGGGACGTTGCAGACCGAGGGCATCGGCTTCCTCCTGGCGTTCGGTGGGTTCGTGATCATGGTGCTCGCCGCCATGTCGATCGAGGCCAACCTGCGCCGGCTGGGCAAGGCGGGCATCGACCAGCTCTCGCGCTCGATGAGCAGCTCCGGCCTGCGCGACTACTTCGGCGCAGCTCGCCAGCGTCCCGGCGATCCCGTGGACGACGACGAGCTCGACGACGACGAGCGCGACCGCTGAACCCACGCCGCCGTCGCTGACGTGCCGCGTCGCCGACGATGCGGCACGGCGGCCCTGACGGGCAGGCCCGCCGCCAGGTCGGTCAGCCTCGGCGCCAGCGCCGCCACACCGGGCGTGGATCGACGAGCTGGAGGAGGCGCTGCGCCGGCGTCATGGCGGCGGTGACCTCGCGGACGACGGCGTGGGCAGCCTCGGTGGCGCCGGCGGCGAGGTCCTCGTCGACGTAGCCGGGCGCGAACGTCGCCAGGTCGGTCGTGCGCGCCAGGTCGATGAGCAGGTTGCCCGACTGCGGCAACGACGACGCCTCGCGGGCCGCGAACTCGGCGTGGGTCTCGCTCGGCACCGGGGTGCCGCCCACGATGGCGAGGTGATCGAGCGCTTCGCTCCAGGCGCGCCGTACCCGCAGGTCGGGACGGGGGCCGGGGGTGCCGGCGACGCGTCGGGCGCGCCGGACTCCAGCCGGACCGTCGCTCGGGCCGTCGGTGCCGGGGGAGTCGAGCAGCTCGTCCCGTCGGCGGATCCGGGCCGACAGCACGTGCAACGCCGCCACCCACGCCGCGGCGATGGCGGCGAGCACGGCGAGGACGGCGACCACGTTGACCGCCGTCGACCCCAGGCCGGACGTGGGTGCCAGGTCGTCGCCCGCCGGCCGCGGCAGCGGGAGGTCCTGGCCGGCATCGGTGTCGAGCGCGGTGGTCGACGGCGCACCGTCCGCGGACGTGGTCGACGACGACGCTGTCGTGGTGCTGGTGGCGCTGCGCGGCGGTTCGTCCGCCTGGCGCGGCGCCAGGCCGGTCCAGGCCTCGGCGTTGGGAGCGCCGCGGGACTTGGTCGGCTCCATCGGGACCCACCCGTACTGACCCAACCAGATCTCGGGCCAGGCGTGGGCGTGCAGCCCGCGCACGTGGTAGAGGCTCGGGTCGGACGCATCCTGCTCGCCGGTGGTGAACCCGACGGCCACCCGAGACGGGATGCCGAGGTGGCGGGCCATGGCGGCGAAGGTGCCGGCGAACTGCTCGCAGTAGCCGGTCTTGCGCTGGAGGAAGGCGTCGATGGCGTCCTCGCTGTGGCCGGCGCCGACGTCGAGGTCGTACGTGAACTCGTCGCCCTGGAACCAGTCCTGCAGCGCCCGGGCCTTGTCGTAGCTGCTGGTGAGACCGACGGTCTTCTCCTCGGCCAGCTGCTGCGCCAGGGGGCTGAAGTCGTCGGGCAGGTCGAGGTAGCGCTGCTGGATGCCGGGCGGGATGAACGTCTCGGCGTTCGACAGCTGCTCCGGCGTGAAGCTGCCGACCCCGGAGGTGATCGAGTAGCGGAGCCCGTTCGCGCTCTCGAGATCGTTGTCGATGATCAGGGTGGAGGACTCGTCGTAGTAGCTGGCATCGATGTCGCCGCGCAGCTGCTCGGCGGTGAGCGCCGCCGGCAGCCACAGCCCGCCGAGCTGGGTGATCTCGTAGTCCTGGACGAGGGGGCGCGGGTTGGACTCGGGCGGCGCCGTGCCGAGCTCCTCGCCGGCGTCGGTGAAGCGTCCCCGCGATCGCCACGCCTCGCCGTCGAAGGTCTCGAGGGCGGTCAGGCGCCAGTACGCCGGCTCGGATGCCCGCACCGTGAACAGCTCGACGTCGGGCTGGTCGACGAGGCGCGTGTTGATCTCGACGAGCGGGCTGATCGTGAACCGGTCGCCGCTGCCGGTGCCGTCGTCGCGCCAGCTGATGATGGCGCCGGCGTCGGCACCGGGGAGGCGTTGACCGATCGCCAGCACACCGATGACGGTCGCCACCGCCGTCAGGGCCAGGCCGGCGCGCACGATGGACCAGGTGCCGCTGTCGGTGTCCTCGACGATCCACCGGCTGGTCATCGACCGGCGCGCCGTGCGATGGGCCATGAAGAAGGCGAGCGCAGCACTGATGAACACCGCCGTTGAGAGCACGCGCACCTGCTCGGAGCCGAGCAGCGAGCAGAACACGAACAGCGTGAACGGCGGCACGAGCGCCTCGATGCCCGACCACAGGCGGAAGGCCGCCCAGTCGGCGAGGAACGCCGAGGCGAACAGGGCGACGGACGCTGCCAGCAGGAACCCGGTCGCCGGCGGCGTCGGCGCCAACACCGACTGGAAGAGGTCGATCGCCTGCGTCGTGGCCAGGTGCGCGGCGTCGAGGGTGCGCCCGGTCGGGACGCCGAGGACGGTCGTGTCGAAGAAGTGGAGCCAGCTGAGCAGCAGCGCCAGTCCCAGGCCCGACAGGAGGAAGCTGACGGCCACGCCGCGCCCCCATCGGCGCAGGCCTGCGGCGGCGAGGTGGGTGTAGAGGACGACCAGCACGAGCGAACCGGCGAAGTCGCCGCCCTGGAAGACGCGGGCGAAGCCGAGCACGACCGCGAAGCTCACGCAGGTGAGGAGCACCTCGGTGAGCACCACGAGCCAGGACGGGGGCGCCAGCTCCTCGGCGCGCCTGCTCATCGCCCGCCTCCCGAACGGTTGCGGGCGAAGGGGTCGAACTCGTGGCGGTCTCGGACCTCGGGCTCCCAGCGTCCGCGGGTGTCGCCGGTGCGCTGCCAGCCGGCGACCAGGGGCGCGCGTCGCATCCGGCTGTTCCACACCTGCGCGAAGGTCGACGTGCCGTCGACCCGCAAGCTGCCGTCGGGGGCGGGCCCGCCTGCGGGGTTGTGGTCGTGGTGGCTGCCCGGTTCGAACCACACGACCAACGACGTGCCGAACCGGCCGCGGAGTCGGCCGATGCGTTCGAGCTCCGACGCCTGCATGCCGGCGGTGATGACGACGAGCGCGCCGCCGGTCGACGAGCGGGCCAGGCGATCGACGACGCGCTCGAACCCGACGCCGGGTCCGGCCTGGAGGCAGGCCAGGTGCTCCATGACGGCACCGATGTGGGCGTGGCCGGCGGCGAAGCCCGAGTCGTACCCGTCGGTGGTGGCGACCCGCATCAGGTCGTCTCGCTGGCCGGTCGCCTCGGTCAGCGACGCGGCGGCGGACACGACCAGCTCGAGCGAGTCGGGCGAGTTCGCCGCGGCGCGGGTGTCGAGCAGGACCGTGGCGCGCGCCTGCCAGGGCAGCTCGTCCTGGCGGACCATCAGCTCGTCACGGCGAGCGGTGGACGGCCAGTGCACGCGGCGCAGGTCGTCGCCGACCGTGTACTGGCGCAGCGCGTAGAAGTCTTCGCCCGATCGGCCGAGCGCGTTGGGGTGATCGGCACCGGCCATCGGGTCGTTGCCCGAGCTCGGCGGCAGCGGCGCCACGTCGTCGATGCGGGGGTAGACGGTGAGCTCGGTGATGCCGGCGGCGCGCAGGCGCGTCTCGGTGATGCCGAACGGATCGTCGATGTCGACCTCGAGCGGGCCGATGCGCAGGATGCCACGGCGCGCCGTCGGCAACCGGTACGACGCCGCCGCGGACGTTCCCGGATCGAGCGGGCCGACCAGCAACCGGGCGCCGTGGGTGCCCGAGACCTCGTCACGCACCTCGAGCACCGGGCTGCGGCGGGGGCCGTCGTTGCGGATCGTCAGCTCCACGGTGCACGGTGCGCCGGCGTGCGCCCGCGGGGGGTGCACGCGACGGTCGACGGCGAGCTGGAGCCGGCGGGCGCGCGACCAGACCAGGAGGGCGCCGACGAGCACGACCAGGACGGCGGCGATCAGGTACAGCTCGAGCACGCCGAACACCCGACCGGCGACGACCATGACGAGGGCGCCGGCCAAGGCGATCCAACCGGCGCGGGTGATCATCGGTCCAGGGTCGCGCGCGCCGCGGCGGTCAGCGCATCGCCCCGGTCGGGACGGGGAGCGCGGCGAGGATCTCCGCCAGCGCGTCGGCCGCGGTGGTCCCGCGCAGCTGGGCCTCGGGGGTGGCGATCAGGCGGTGCGCCAGCACGGGCTGCGCCAGCGCCTTCACGTCGTCGGGCAGGGCGAAGTTCCTGCCGTTGGCGGCGGCGCGGGCGCGGATGGCCCGCTGCAGCGCCAGCGTGGCGCGCGGCGACATGCCCAGGGCGAGGTCGCCGTGGCGCCGCGTGGCGTCCGCCAGGTCGACCAGGTAGGCCTGGAGCGGCTCGGCGACCTCGACCGTGCGCACGGCGTTGATCATGGCGTGCACCTGCGCGGTGGTCGCCACCGGGCCGATCTCGTCGAGTCGATCGCCCTCGCCGTGTGCATCGAGCATCTGCGTCTCGGCCTCCCGCCCGGGATAGCCGACCGACAGCCGCATGAGGAAGCGATCGAGCTGGCTCTCGGGCAGGGGATAGGTGCCTTCGTGCTCGATCGGGTTCTGGGTGGCGATGACCATGAACGGCGGTCCCAGCGGGTACGTCTCCCCGTCGACGGTGACCTGGCCCTCGGCCATGGACTCCAGCAGCGCCGACTGCGTCTTCGGCGAGGCCCGGTTGATCTCGTCGCCGAGCACGATCGAGGCGAAGACGGGACCCGGCCGGAACTCGAAGGTCGACGACTGGCGGTTCCACACCGTCACGCCGACGACGTCGGACGGCAACAGGTCGGGCGTGAACTGCACACGGCCGAACGACGTGTCGACCGAGCGGGCGAGGGCCTTGGCGACGCTCGTCTTGCCGACGCCCGGCACGTCCTCGATGAGGAGATGGCCGTCGGCGACGAGGCACAGCACCACGAGGTCGACGATCTCGGGCTTGCCCTGGATGACGTGCTGGATGTTGGCAGAGATCGCCTCGAAGAGCTCCGCGAACGTGGGCGTTCGGACGTCGTGCTCCTGTGTCGCCACGTCGGGCGCCTCCTGGTGGTCTGGTCTGTGGTCGCCCGGGGCCACCCGGCACGTGCCGAGCGGCGGAATCCACCGCGCCGCACGCCGCTGTCGGTGCGCCAGACTATCGGCCCGAACTGCGCGGGCGGCCGCCCGCGTCGAAGTGCGTCGGGCGTTGCGCGACGCGACCCGGTCGGGAGCAAGGCAGGACCATGGCGCACGAGTTGGCGTTGGCGATCGACATCGGTGGGACGAAGATGGCGGCCGGTGTCGTCGACCGCTCCGGTGCCTTGCTGGTGCGTACCCAGGCACCGACGCCGAGCGGCGCCGACGCGGCGGTGTTGTTCGACACCCTCGTCGGTGTCGTCACGGCGCTCGATGCGGTCGGCGCCGACCACGGGATCAGCAGCGCCGACGCCACGATCTGCGGGGTCGGGTGCGGCGGGCCGATGACGCGCGGCGGCGCCACCGTGTCGCCCGTCAACATCGTCGGCTGGCGGGCGTTCCCCCTCCGTGCCCGGCTCGTCGAGCACCTCGGCCTGCCGGTGCACGTCGACAACGACGCCAAGGCCTTGGCGTTGGGGGAGGGCTGGGTCGGTGCCGCACGAGGGTGCTCGGACTACCTGGCGATGGTGGTGTCGACGGGCGTCGGTGGCGGGATCGTGCTCGACGGACGGCTGTTGGACGGTGCGGCCGGCAACGCCGGTCACATCGGCCACATCGTGGTCGAGCCCGACGGCCACCCGTGTGCCTGTGGGGCGCGTGGTTGCCTCGAGGCCGAGGCCTCGGGCACGGCGATCGCCACCATCACGGGCCGCCCTGCGGCGGAGGCCGACCCGGCGATGGTCCGCCGCACCGGCACCCTGGTGGGACGGGCGGTGTCGGTGGTGGCGAACCTCTGCGACCTGCGCACCGCGGTGGTGGCCGGCTCGGTGGCGTTGGGGTTCGGGCAGCCGTTCCTCGAGGCGGCGAACGCCGAGCTCGATGCCCGGGCGCGCCTGGATTTCTCAAGCGGGGCCCGGCTCGGGTTCGCCGGCCTCGGCGACCAGGGTCCCCTGGTGGGCGCGGCGGCCGTGGCCTTCGCCGGCGCCGGGCTCCCCGTCCTGGGGGGCTCGACGACCTGACGTCGGTCGTCGGCCACCCGGTAGGTTCTCGTCGATGGGATCCAGACCCCCGGGCGTGCGCTGGTTGGTGGTCGGCGTGCTCGCCGTGGTGCGTCGGCCCGATCTCTGGTGGACCGGCCTGCGGCAGCTGCGCGCGCTGGCGGTGACGGGATGGTGGCGGCGGCCCCCGTTCCTGCCCCTGCCGGACCCTGGCTACCTCGCCTTCCGCCTCCAGACGATGTACGGCGACGCGGCGCACGCACCGGCGCCCGACGACCTGGTGACCTACCTGTCGTGGTGCCGGTCCTGGCCGGAGCTGACCCGACGACGGTGATGCCGGAGCCCGCCTCGGCGGGCATTTTCGCCGTCGGCCGGCGCACGCCCTTGGCTACCCTCGCCAGCCATGAACCGGGCTCTGGTGCTCAACGCCTCCTTCGAGCCGCTCGGTGTCGTCTCCGGACGCCGGGCGGTCGTCCTCGTGCTCGGCGACAAGGCCGAGGTCGTGCACGAGACCGGGCTCGTGCTGCACAGCGAGCGCGCCACCGTGGCGCTGCCGTCGGTCATCCGTCTGCGGCACTACGTGCGGGTGCCCCACCAGCGCCGGGCGGCGTTGAACCGCCGCGCCGTGTTCCTGCGCGACGGGGGCCGGTGCCAGTACTGCGGCCGGCGCGCCGAGTCGATCGACCACGTCGTGCCCCGCAGCCGTGGGGGCGCGCACTCGTGGGACAACGTCGTCGCGGCGTGCCGGCGCTGCAACTCCGCCAAGCGTGACCGCCTGCTCGAGGAGACGACGATGCGCCTGCCGCGTCGTCCCCAGGCGCCGCGCCCCGGCACGTGGATCGCGTTCGCGCTCAACGAGGTCCCGGCGGCGTGGCAGGACTACGTCGGGTCGCCGGACCCGGCAGGTCCGTCCGGTCTGGTCGCCGCCTCCGCGTGAGCGCCGCCGAGGTCCTGGCGGACGCCGCCCGCTCGTCGGCGGACGATCCCATCGCCGCCGTCGAGCTTCGGCGGGTGGCGTTCGCGCTCGGGACGCCTCAGCGCGCCGCGCACGGCACCGAGGCGGTGCGCGAGGTGGTGATCGTGCGGGTGCTCGGCGCCGACGGCGCCGCGGGCTGGGGTGAGTGCCCGACCCTGGCCCACGCCGGGTACGGCCACGAGCACACCGCCGTGGCGTGGCGGGAGCTCACCGAGGTCCTGGCCCCGTCGCTCGTGGCATCGGCGACGCTCCCACCGGGGCGCCCGTCGATGGCGCGCGCCGCTGTGGTCGACGCCTGCACCGATCGTCACCTGCGCCGCCGCGGGCTGGCGCTGGCCGACGTGCTCGGGGTGGCGGGCCACACGGTGGCCGGCGGCGTCGTGCTGGGGATCGATGCATCGGTCGACGCCCTGGTGGCGCGCGCCGGCGCCGCCCGCGCCGCCGGGGCGGCGCTGGTGAAGTGCAAGGTGGCACCGGGGTGGGCCGAGGTGCCCCTGACCGCCGTCGTCTCGGCGATCGACGCGCCGGTCGCCGCCGACGCCAACGGCTCCTTCGCACCGTCGA
>JAGQTE010000346.1 GCA_020439175.1 Acidimicrobiales bacterium
CACGTGCACGTGGCGCCGAGATCGATCGCCGCCCCCGGAGGTGTCGTGGTGCCATCGGCCGGATCCGGGCCTGCGGTCGAGCCGGCCGTCGTGGTCGGCGCCGTCGACGATCCGGGTGCGCCGCTCGCCGGGGTGCGGGGCACCGTCGAGCCGTCGGCGCGGTCGAGGTCCATCAGCTCGCCGTCGGACGAGCAGGCACCGGCGACGACCAGCGCCGCCAACACCGCGGCGACGCCGCACGCGCCGCGGCGGCGGCCGCCACCACGACCGGTCGGTCGGTGATCTGTCGGTCGGCTCGCCCGATGCGTGCCTCGACGACGGATGGGTGCAGTCACGCGTCCTCCAGACCGGCGGTGTCGGCGGCGGAACGTGGTCGACGGTCGTCGAGTTGCACGACGCCGCCCTCGGTGCCGGTCGGACGGACGTCGGCGCGGTCCGGGCAGCTGGTGTCGGCGGCGCCGACGTGGGTGGACCCGGTGGGTGCGACGAGGGTGGGGTACCACGGCGCCACGTCGGCCAGCCGGCGCGGGCCGTTGGTCAGCAGGAAGCCGCCGAAGATGACGGCGATGCCGACGACGAGCGACACGGCGAACGCGTCCATGGCGTCGAGCACCGAGTTGGACGTGCCGCCGGCGCCGAGCACGAGCGTGCCGAGCGCGATGAGCACGTTGGCGACGGCGAGGCGGCCGAGCGACACGGAGGCGCTGCCGCGCCGTGCCGGCGCCGCATCGCCCCGGGTGGCGGCGCGATGGGCACGAGCCAGACGCCAGGCCGACACCAACGCCCCGCCCACGATGACGATCGAGGCCACGCCCGACGCCACGGCCGCGGCGATGCGCGGGCCGGCCCCGAACACCTCCGAGCCGCGCGGCAGCACGTCGGGGTCGATGGCGGGCGGCGGGACGAACCCCGGAACCCGAACGGCGACCTGGACGGCCACCGGCACGGCGATCGGTGCCGCCACCACGAGGCCGGCGGCGAAGGCGCCGGCCAGCGACACGATCGCCGTCCAGAGGTCGCCGGTGCGGCGGCTGCCGAGCAGGTAGACGGTGCCGAGAGCGAGGAACGGCACGTTCAGGATCGCCCCGAAGAGGTAGAAGACCTTGAACGTCCATTCGCTCCAGCCGAGCGCCGCCCCGAGCCAGAGCCCGAGCGAGCCGAGGGCGAACATCGCCAACGAGATCGTCCAGACGAGCTGGTGGCGACCCCGGCCGTCGAGGTACCGGTCGAGCGTCGACAGCATGAACGCCAGCGCCAGCAGGGTGGCCCCGGCGGCGAGCGCTGCGTGCAACGACATGGAGCGCAGGGTAGGCCCCGCACGCTGGGGCAGCCCACTCACCGTGGCCGGAGGGTGGGAGGGCGCCCGCCGGACGCGACTTTGTGAATGTGTGAACGAACTCACTACGCTCGGGCGCCGACATGGCCGGCGACCTGCAGAAGCGACGGATCCCCGAGGCGACGGTGGCGCGCCTGCCCGTCTACCTGCGGATCCTCTTGGAGCTGGCCGAGTCCAAGACCGCCACCATCTCGTCCGAGCGACTGGCGGAGCTGGCCGGGGTCAACGCCGCCAAGGTGCGCAAGGACCTGTCCTACCTGGGCTCGTACGGCACCCGCGGCGTCGGGTACGACGTCGAGTACCTGCTGTTCCAGATGAGCCGTGAGCTGGGGCTCAACCACGACTGGCCCGTCGTCATCGCCGGCATCGGCAACCTGGGCTCCGCCCTCGCCAACTACGGCGGGTTCACGGAGCGGGGCTTCCCGGTGGCGGCGTTGGTGGATGCCGACACCACCAAGGTCGGCCGCTCTCTGGGCGACCTCGAGATCCGCCACGTCGACGAGCTGCCGCAGCTGGTCGACGAGCTCGGCATCGCCATCGGGGTCATCGCCACACCGGCGCACGTCGCCCAGGGCGTGGCCGACAAGATGGCCGAGGCGGGCATCCACAGCGTGTTGAACTTCGCACCGGCGGTCATCACCGTCCCGGACGGCGTGTCGTTGCGCAAGGTCGATCTCGCCGTCGAGCTGCAGATCCTGAGCTTCTACCAGCAGCACCGCCACGAGCAGACCGTCTGACCCGACGTCTGACCCGTTTGTGTGGTGCCCAGCCGCGCCAGCGCGGTCAGACACCACAAGAACGGGCGTCGGGCTGCGAAGCTGGGCACGTGAGCGATGCTGTCGGCGACTATCCGGTCAACCTGCGGCTCGACGGGCGGCGGGTGCTGCTCGTCGGCGCCGGCAACGTCGCCGCCCGCAAGCTCGGCGACCTGCTGGCCTCGGGCGCCCAGGTCACCGTGGTGGCGCCGCTGGTGCGTGAGGCCGTGCGGGCGATGGCCGATGCCGCCCCCGACCAGGTCACGGTGATCGAGCGGGCCTTCGTCGACGCCGATCTCGACGGCGTCTGGCTGGCCACGACGACGACCGACGACCCGGCCGTCAACGCCGCCGTGCGCGCTGCCGGCGACGCCCGCCAGGTCTTCGTCAACAGCGCCGACGATCCGGCCAACTGCACGGTGACCCTTCCGGCCCGGGTGCGGCAGGGCGATCTGCTCGTCGCCATCTCGACCGGGGGGCGGGCGCCGGCGGTGGCGTCGGGGCTGCGGCGGCAGCTGCAGGACGAGCTGGGCCCGGAGTGGGCGACGCTGGTGGAGCTGATCGCCGGGGCCCGGGACCGGCTCCACGCCGAGGGCCGCAGCACCGAGGCCGTCGATTGGCGGCCGATGCTGGGGTCGGGAACACTTGAGGCGATCCGCGAGGGTCGCCTCGCCGAAGTCAAGGAGCGCCTCGAGGCGTGTCTGTCGTCGTCATCGGACTGAACCACCGCACGGCGCCGCTCGATCTGCTGGAGCGGCTGACCGTCGACGACGCCCGCCTGGTGAAGGCGCTCGGCGACGTGTCGGGTCGGGAGCACGTGTCCGAGGCCGTGATCCTGTCGACGTGCAACCGCACCGAGATCTACGCCGTCGCCGAGAAGTTCCACGGTGCCTACCGCGACATCCGGGACTTCCTCGCCGACTGGTCGTTCCTGCCACCCGAGGCGTTCACGGACCACCTCTACGTCCACTACGACGACCTGGCCGTCGACCACCTCTTCGCCGTCGCCGCCGGGCTCGACTCGGCCGTGCTCGGCGAGCACGAGATCCTCGGACAGGTGCGCACGGCGTGGGAGCTGGCGCTCGACGAGGGCACGTCGGGCGGGCAGCTCAACATGTTGTTCCGCCACGCCCTCGAGGTGGGCAAGCGGGCCCGCACCGAGACCGGCATCGCCCGCAACATCGCATCGGTGTCGACGGCAGCGGTGGCCATGGCGGCCGAGCGGCTGGACGGCCTGGCGGGCAAGCGCATCCTCGTGCTCGGCGCCGGCGAGATGGCCGAGGGCATGGTGCGCTCGCTGGCCGGCGCCGACGTGGCCGAGGTGCTGGTCGCCAACCGCACGTGGGAGCGGGCGTTCGACCTCGCCCAGCGCGTCGGCGGGCGGGCCCTGCACCTGGCCGAGCTCGACCAGGGCCTGCGCCAGGTGGACCTGCTGCTCACCTCGACCGGTGCGTCGTCGTTGATCGTCGAGCACGGGGACCTCGAAGCGGCCGTCGCCGCCCGTGCCGGCCGGCCGCTGCTGATCGTCGACGTGGCCGTCCCCCGCGACGTCGACCCCGCCGCCGGCGACCTCGACGGGGTCACGCTGCTCGACATGGACGACCTGCGGGCGTTCGCCGAGTCCGGTGTGGCGGAACGTCGGCGTGAGGTCGCCGCCGTGCGCACGATCATCGACGACGAGGTGCAGCGCTTCGTCGCCGTGGCATCGGCCCGGGAGGTGGCGCCGTTGGTGGCGTCGCTGCACACGCTCGGCGAGCAGGTCCGCGCCGGAGAGCTCGAGCGCTTCGCCGGCCGGTTGGGCGAGCTCGACGAGCGCCAGCGTGAGCTGCTCGACGCCCTGACCAAGGGCATCGTGGCCAAGCTGCTGCACGAGCCGACCGTGGGGCTCAAGGACGCCGCCGGCACGCCCAAGGGCGAGCGTCTCGCCGAGGCGCTGCGCGACCTGTTCGACCTCTGAGCGTCGAGGCGGACGTGGGCGGCACCGGGGCGGGACTCGACCCGGGTGACGGCGCGGCGGTGCGCATCGCCACGCGCGGCAGCGCGCTGGCGCTGTGGCAGGCGCATCACGTCGGCGCGCTGGTGACGGCGGCGGGCGCCGGCGGCTATGAGCTGGTGGTCGTCGAGACCACGGCCGACCAGCGCCTGGACGTGCAGATCTGGGAGCTCGGCGGGAAGGGCGTGTTCGTCAAGGAGGTGCAGGCGGCGGTGCTCGACGGGCGCGCCGACCTCGCCGTGCACTCCGCCAAGGACCTGCCGGCGATCACGCCGGACGGGTTGACGCTGGCGTGCGTGCCGGAACGTGCCGACCCGCGCGACGTGCTGGTCGGCGCCACGCTCGAAGGCCTGGCCCCCGGAGCGACGGTCGCCACCGGCTCGCGGCGCCGGCAGGTGCAGCTGGCGGAGCGCCGTCCCGACCTGGCCTTCATCGGGCTGCGGGGCAACATCGCCACCCGTCTCGACAAGGTGCCGCCCGGCGGCGCCATCGTCATGGCGGCGGCGGCCATCGAGCGCCTCGGGTTGTCGCCTACGGTGGTCGACGTGCTGGGGGTGGACACGATGCTGCCGCAGGTCGGGCAGGGGGCGCTCGCCATCGAGTGCCGCGCCGACGACGCCGGCCTGGCGGCGCTGCTGGCGTCGTGCGAGCACGAGCCGAGTCGGCTCGCCGTCGACACCGAGCGGGCCTTCCTCGCCGAGCTCGGCGGCGACTGCGACCTGCCGGCGGGAGCGCACTGCGTGGTGGTGGGCGAGGGTGACGGCGCCGGCGGCGAGCGGGAGCTGGTGTGCACCGGGCTGCTGGCGCCCGACGACGGACCGCTGCGCCGGTCGACCCAGCGTGGCGTCGACCCCGACACGCTCGGCCGAGCGGTGGCGGGTGCGGTGCGCTGATGCTCGAGCCCGGTGGTGAGCTCGTCGACACGGTCGCCACGGGCTGGCCGGACGACGAGCTCGTCGACGTGGCGACCCGGCTGCGCTCGGCCGGCGCCTGGCTGATCGCCGGGGTGGTCATCTCGGGATGCGTGGGCGTCGAGATGTCGTGGCCGGAGCGGACGATCAACCCGGCGGGGCTGCTCGGGACGGTGGTGGTGTTCGTCGGTGCCCGGAAGCTGCCGATGGACGCCGTGCGCGGTCGAGCCGGCATCAGCGTGGCCTTGCAGATCGCCGTGGCCGTCGTGTTCGTCACGACGATCGCCCAGGCGGTGCACGCGACGTCCGTGGCTGCCATCGCCAACTCCCTGGCGGACGCGGCGGCGGTGGTGCTGGTCGCGGCGGGCTGCACGCACCTGAGCCGCCGCGTCGGTGCTGATGATGCGGCGCGCTGGTGGCGGCTGGCCACCGCGGTCGCCTGCGTGTCTGCCGCGGTGGGGTCGGTGCTGGTGCTGGTGCAGCTGGCCCGCGGCGAGGCCGGGCGTGCGGGCGATCGGGCCGCGGTGCCGGTGATCGAGAACGGCGCCGTCTTCGCGGCGCTGGCGGTGCCGGTCACGGCGGTCTTCGCGGCGTTGCTGGCGTTGGTGCTCCTCGGTGCCATCACGCTCGGGCGTCGGACGAAGGCCATCGTCGCCACCGCGGACGCTCGCACCATGTGACGGGTGCAACGTTGACACCGCGGACTGTCACGGTCCACAGTGGCGTCCATGGCCGCAACGCTTACACCTCCAACTGTCACGGACACCGTGGATCTGACCGAGCCCGAGGTCGAAACCGAGGTCGCAACCGAGCTGGAGCTCTCCGCCATCGAGCGGGCGATGCGCATCGTCGACGCCAAGGCCGACAAGCTCGTCACCGCCTCCGAGCGGGCCAGCTACGACCCGTTCACCGACGTCGACTGGTCGCCCGCCTTCGACGACGCCATGTTCTACCTGCCGCCGGAGTTCCTGCCGCTGTACGGCACGGCGGCCTGGGATGCCATGAGCGAGGCCGAGCGCATCGCCTACAGCCGGCACGAGGTGGCGGCGCTGTGCTCGGCGGGCATCTGGTTCGAGAACATCCTGATGCAGATGCTCCTCAAGGAGCTCTACAACAAGCCCGCCACCGACGGCAGCTTCCGCTACCTGCTCGTCGAGACGGCCGACGAGTGCCGCCACAGCTCGATGTTCGGCGAGATGATCAGCCGGGCCGGCACCCCCGCCTACCAGGTGCCCCGCTACCTGCGGTACCTGGGCCGGTTCCTCGTCGCCACCGCCCGTGGCCCGATCAGCTACGTGTCGATCCTCGCCGCCGAGGAGCTGCTCGACATCTCCAACCGGGCGACGATGAAGGACGACCGGGTGCACCCGGTGTCGCGCCAGGTCGCCAAGCTGCACGTGCTCGAAGAAGCCCGGCACATGTCCTACGCCCGGACCTACATCGCCGAGGTGTTCCCGACGCTGGGTCGCTTCCGCCGCCTCGCCGCCGCCGTGATGGCGCCGTTCGTCGTGGCCGGCATCACCGACGCCATGTGCAACCCGGCCGTCTACGCCGAGCTCGGCATCGAGGGCGGCGTCAAGACCGCACGCAAGAACCCGGCTTACGTCGAGCGCCGCAAGGACGACCTCGAGCGGCTCACCGGTCTGCTCAGCGAGGTGGGCGTGATCACCCGCTGGACCCGTCCGGTGTGGCGGGCGTTCGGCTTGGTGCGATGATTGCCCTCGTGGCGGAGTCGACCGAGTCGGGACCGGAGGCGCAGCGCGACGTGACGTCGCCGGGCGATCTCGTGGACGACGGCACTGCCGAGGACGCCGATGCCGTCGACGAGGTCGTCTACACGATCGACGAGCTGGCGGCGCTGAGCGGCGTGCCCAGCCGCACGATCCGCTTCTACCAGTCCAAGGGCCTGGTCACGGCGCCCGAGCGTCGGGGTCGGGTGGCCTTCTACGGCGCCGAGCACCTCGACCGCCTGCGCACGATCGCCGACCTCCAGGACCGGGGCCTGCGCCTCGATGCCATCCGCGACGCCCTCAAGCAGCTGGCCGAGGGCGACGACTCGCTGCAGGACTGGCTCGGCATGGGCGACCTGCTGCAGCGGCCCTGGTCCGACGACAAGCCGTCGGTGGTGACCGAGGCCGACCTGCTCGAGCTGTTGGGCAACCCGCGCCGCGGCGTGCTCGACGACCTGGAGCGGCTGCGGCTCATCGAGCGCCAGACCGACAGCCGGCCGGCGGCGTACGTCGTGCGCAGCCCGGCCCTGCTCGAGATCGGCGCCGAGCTGACCAAGCACGGCATCGACCCGGTCACCGTCGCCGAGGTCGAGGTCACCATGCGCAAGCGCATGGCCAAGCTCACCGACGAGCTGGTGACCTTCTTCGCCGACCGCGCCGGGGAAGGCTTCGGTGGCGGCGGCGAGCCTGACGAGATCCTCGAGAGCTACGAGGCGCTGCGCCCGATGGGCCTGCGGGCGATCCAGCTGGTGTTCGCCCAGGAGATGGAGCGCAGCCTGCGCGGCTTCGTCGAAGCCGGCGGCGCCATGCCCCGCCCCGGTGCCGGTCGACCGGCGCCGTCGAGCAAGCAGAGCCGGTCACGCCGCACACGGCGCTGACCGTTCCCGAACATCCCGCGAGGTTCCCCGATGATCACCCAGGTCCTGGGTGCGGCGGTCGAGGTGCTCGACACCGTGCCCGACGACGTCGCCGCCCGCACCCCTGTCGTCCCCGCCGCCGACGGCGGCCTCGATCGTCCGTTCACGCCCCTCGAGGGCATGCTGTGCGACCTCGACACCACCGAGTTCCCGTGGACGGTGCAGATCGAGGCGCGCGTGGCCGGGCGCCTCGACGTCGACGCCGTGCGGTCGGCCGTGGTGGCGGCGCTGGTGCGGCATCCGATGGGCTTCGCCCGGCGCGCCCCCCACGGGCCGCCGGACGCCGCCTACCGGTGGGAGGAGGCGGCGGGCCTCGACGTCGACCCCGTGGTCGAGGTGGTGGCGACGAGCGACGCCGACCACGCCGCTCTGCGGGATCTCGTGCTGTCGAGCCGCATCTGCGTCGACGTGGCGCCGCTCGTTCGGGCGTGGGTGATGCACCGGCCCGACGGTGACAGCCTCGTGCTGGCGGTGAGCCACGTCCTCGCCGACGGCCTGGGCGCGCTGCGCCTGCTGCGATCGGTGGCGGCGGCCCTGGCCGGCAGGGACGACGGCGTCGACCCCGTGTCGCTCGACGAGGCGCTGCGATGGGTCGGGCCGACGACCCTCATCGACCGGGCCGTCAGCCTCGGCGGCTTCGCCCTCGCCAACCCGGTGCAGCGCACGCCGGTGAGTCGGATCGCCGTCGCCGCGGGCGACGCATCGACCTCCGGTGCCGGAGCACAGGTGGACGGTGCCGGCAGTGCGGCGGGGGGCGCCGACGACGTCGCGGAGGGCCGGAGCGGCTTCCGGCTCCACGAGCTCGTCGTCGACGCCGCCGGGCTGTCGTCGCGCCGCCACGCCGACGCCACGACGAACGACCTGCTCGTCGCCGCCCTGCACCTGGCGATCGAGGACCACAACGCCGACCACGCCACCGAGACGGACCGCATCGGGGTGATGATGCCGGTCAACCTGCGCCCGGCGCCGTGGCGCGACGAGGTGGTCGTGAACCTCGCCTCGATGGCGACGGTGTCGACCGGTGTCGCCGAGCGGGAGACCCCCGGCTCCCTGCTCGACGCCGTCGCCCGCCAGACCCGCCGCGTCAAGCGCACCGGTTCGCCGCGCGCGCTCGACGTGGTGCTGGCGGGCGGCGGCCCGCTCCCCGTCGGGCTGAAGCGGTTCCTGCCGATGCTGTTGCCGCTGACGGGCGACCGGCTGGTGGACACGGCGGTGCTGTCGAACCTCGGACGCACCGACCCGGTCGACTTCGGTCCCGAGGTCGGGCCGGCGGTCGAGCTGTGGTTCTCGCCACCGGCGCGCATGCCGCTCGGCGTGGGCATCGGCGCCGCCACCCTCGACGATCGCCTGCACCTGTCGTTCCGGTCGTGCGGTGCGCAGTTCGACGACGCCGCGGCCCGCGGGTTCGTCGAGACCTACCGCCGGGCGCTCGAGTTCCTCGGCTGACCCGGAAGCCCAGAACGGGGATGCTGGCAACGTCGACGTCAGGGGACGGTGCCGTCGACGGCGGCGCAGCCGAGGGGGTGGAGCTCGTTCGGGTCGGGTGCCAGGCGCACGGTGCCACCGGCGTCGGCCCGGAAGGTGACCGAGCCATCTTCCTCGAAGGTGACGGTTCCGGGCGCGAGCCGGTCGGCGGCGCGTTCGGCCTCGGTGCGCAGCGGGCCGTCGATGACGGGCTCGTCGCCGGCCCACCACCGGTCGTCGCCGTCGGTGTAGACGATGAGGCTCGGGCAGCTCACGTTGAGCTGGACGTCGACCGTGGTGCCGGTGCGGCGGTCCAGGCTGAGCAGCGTGATGGTGCCGCCGACGACGCCGATGATGATCAACAGCCAGGCAAGGCGGCGGTTCGGCGTGCGGGTGGCGGTGGCCATACGGCATTGATGATGCCCGACACCCGGGCGAAGCCCCGTCGTTCCGGTAGTGGAACCGCGTCGGAAACGACGCGGTTGCACTACCAGAACGGTTGGTTCGGTGGTTGGTTCGGTGCCGGGATGGTCAGTCGGACCAGACGCGGGCGACGGCGCCGAAGCTGACGACGTAGGCGTCGTCCGCCCAGCCGGCGGCGCCGAACACGACCGACTGCACGGGGCTGCCGGTGTCGGCTCGCCCCAGCTCGTCACCGGTCTCGATGTCGCGCACCACGACCTGGTCGACGCCGCGGGAGGCGTCGTAGTCGTGGCTCAGCAGCTCGCCGCCGGCCCAGCGCAGGAGGTGGGCGGCGTGGTGCTGGTCGTGGCGCCACAGCTCGGTCCACGCATCCGCCGCTCCCGGTTCGCCGTAGCGCCAGGCCACGAGCTGGGCGTTGCCCGAGTCGAAGCCGACGGCGATGCGGCGCCCGGCGTCGACGCACGGCGGGTTGGCGATGATGCCGCCGGGGAGGCCGCAGACCTCGACCGCGTCGAGCGTCGAGCCGTCGAGCGTCACGCGCAGGAGCTGCAGCGGTGCCGTCGCCACGCCTTTGCCGGCGAAGTGGCCGCCGAAGGCCTCGGTGCCCTCGCCGTCGTCGAGGAACCACCCGCTGCCGTCGTCGATGACGACGTCCCAGCCGAAGCCCTGGCCGTCGCGGGTGCGGTAGCGGACGCGCCAGTCCTCCACGATCGTCGCCGTCGCCTCGTCGAAGCGCAGGCCGAAGGCGTGGGTGTCGCCGATGACGTAGATGCGGTCGGGGGCGTCGGCGGACAGGCGGGCGATCGACCCCTCGGGCAGCTCGTGCCGGGTGACCTCCTCGAGGGTGCCGGGCGCCAGCACGACGAGCTCCGAGCCGCGCAGCTCGGGAGGCAGCGCCGCGGCGCCGACGCCGCCACCGAAGTCCTTGGTGACGAGGTGGCCCGAGGCCAGCACGACCGACGAGTTGTACGGACGCTCGCGGGGCAGCTCGTGTGCCGCCAGCACCTCGAGCGAGTCGGGCGCCAGACGGTGCACCCACCGACCGAATGTGACGTACAGCGAGCCGTCGGCATGGGCGGCGACACCACCTGGCCAGAACGGGCCGCCGGGCAGGTCGATCGACCGTGCCAGCGGCTCGAGCGACTCGGGATGCAGGCGTTCGACCCAGCCGGTCGAGGGCGCGCCGAGGAGGTTGCCCTGGAGGTAGACCTCACCGGGGTCGCGCACGATCGCCATGCAGCCCATGAACACGGGCCGGCTCGTCGCCTGCAACGGCCGGCCGGCACGCAGGCCGGGGGCGAAGCGGATCGACGCCGTGGTGCCGGTGGCGCCGCCCGGTCCCTGGGTGCGTCGCGGCCCGCCGTCCTCGGCCGGCCAGGGCGAGGGCCAGTAGCCGGCCAGCGCCGGGTCGGGCGTGGCCCTGGACGGCACCGGGTCCGGCGTCGCCGGCATCTCGGATCCGGACGCCGTCATCCGACGAGGCCGACCTTGTCCAGCTTGC
>JAGQTE010000347.1 GCA_020439175.1 Acidimicrobiales bacterium
GCTTGTAGCGGTTGGGGCTGTCGCCCTCGGCCTCGAGGATCCGGTCGAGGCGCCCGATGTTGCCGTAGCGCTCCGTGTAGTCCGCCCAGTCGAGCTCGGCGAGCTGGTCGTAGCCGGCGAACTGGGCGATGACGCCGTCGTCGAGGAAGCAGACCGTCATCTTGCGGCTGATGTCGCCCCAGCGGTCGAGCTCGGCGCCGTCGATGCCGAGCTTCTCGCGCAGCTCGGCGGCCCGGTGCGGGGGCAGGGCGTCGAGCGCATCGAAGGCCCGCTCGATGCACCAGACCGCCATCACGTTCGTGTAGGCGTTGTTGTCGAGGCCGGGCTCGTCACGCCACGGGTAGCCCTCGTGGTACTCGTCGGGCCCCATCACGCCGCAGATGTCGTAGCGGTCGCGCACGGCGTCGTAGGTGGTGGCGCTGGCCCAGAAGCGGGCGATCTCGAGCAGCATCTCGGCGCCCCAGAAGCGCATGAACTCGAGGTCGTGGGTCACCTGCCAGTACGCCCACACGTTGTAGGCGACGGCGATGTCGACGTGGCGCTGCAGGTGTGACGCATCGGGGAGCCAATGCCCCGACGCCGGGTTGAGGTGCATCGTCTGGGTCTCTTCGCGCCCGTCGCTGCCGCTCTGCCACGGGTACATGGCGCCGAGCCGGCCGGCGCCCCGTGCCAGGTGCCGGGCCATGTCGAGCCGCCGGGCCCGATAGCGCAGCAGGGAACGGGTGAGCTCGGGCACCCGCCAGTTCAGGAACGGGAAGATGAACAGCTCGTCCCAGAAGATGTGGCCGCGGTAGGCCTCGCCGTGCAGGCCCCGCGCCGGCACGCCGGCATCGAGCTCGGTCGTGTTCTTCGACACGGTCTGGAGCAGGTGCAGCAGGTGCAGGTTGAGCACGGCCTGCGTGCGGGCGTCGGCGCCGACGACGGTGATGCGGCTGCGGTCCCAGGCGTGGCGCCAGCTCACGATGTGGCGCTCGGCCACCTCGTCGAACGACCCGGCCATCTCGAGCGCCCACTGCTCGGCCGCCAGGCGCGGCGCGGCGATGCCGTCGTCGCGCGACGTGCACAGCGCCACGACCTTCTCGATCGTCACCGGGGCGTCCGGATCGAGCGGCACCGTCAGGTCCTGGCCGACGTAGCGCTCCCGCTCGACGGTCGTGCGGGCCACGTCGACGGCGGCACCCGCCACCAGGACCCGGGTGCGGGCCGCCTCGGCGATGCGGATATGCGACGCGCTCGTCTCGACCTCGAGGCTGATGCCCTCGGGGTCGGCGGTGCCGCCGGCGCCGACGTGCACGAGGTGGTCGTCGTCGAGCTCGGCATAACGGGCGACGCCGGCGTTGCGCACCGTGCCGTCCAGGGCGCTGTGCACGACGACGGTCCCGGACCAGCCCTCGGGATGCAGCGTGGTGGCCAGCGCCGCCACGTGCCGGTCGCGCAGGCTCACGAGGCGTCGTTCGGTCAGGTCGAGCACCCGGCCGTCGGGGTGGGCGAGGCGGCTGCGGCGGACCAGCAGCGCCCGGCGCATGTCGAGCTCGACGTGGTGGTCGAGCACCGTGCAGTGCTCGACGTCGAACGGCGTCCCGTCGTCGGCGACCACCCGCAGCACCAGCCAGTTCGGGGCGTTGACCAGGCTCTCGTTCTCGACCGTGCGCCCGGCGAGCTCGGTGGCGAGGCGGTTGTACACGCCGGCCAGGTAGGTGCCGGGGTAGTGGACCCCGTCAGCGGTCGACTCGGCCAGGGCGCCGCGGGTGGCGAACACCCCGTTGCCGAGGGTGCACAGCGACTCGCGCAGCCCTTGGGTGTCGGCGTCGTAGCCGTCGTAGGCCCACAGCCACGGGTTGGCCGGCTCGCGGCGTTCGTGGCGGTCGTCGGCGGTCATGGTCCGGGCCCTCCAGCCTGGCTCGGGGTGGTCGCGGGCGAGAGGGTACCGTCTCGCAGCTATGGCCGGATCGGAGCCTCGTGGCCGCGACTGACGCCGTCAGCGCCTTCGTCGTGGTCTTCCCGGCCGAGCTGCCGGACAAGACCATGTTCGCCACGCTCGTCCTCACGACGCGCTACGGCCGACCGGGCGCCGTCTGGTTGGGAGCAGCGTCGGCGTTCACCGTGCAGGTGGTGCTCGCCGTCACCGCCGGGACGTTGCTGTCGCTGCTGCCGGGAACCGTGGTGCAGGTGGCGGTGGCGATCCTGTTCGCCGCCGGCGCCGTGGTGCTGTGGCGGTCCGGCGACGACGACGACGCAGAATCCGGCGCCGCCGACGCCGCGGCCGCCACGCCGTGGCAGGCCTTCGCCGGCAGCTTCGGGGTGGTGCTCCTCGCCGAGTTCGGCGACCTCACGCAGCTGGCGACCGTCGGGCTCGCCGCCTCCGCCGAGTCACCGCTCGCCGTCGCCGCCGGCGCCCTGGCGGCGTTGTGGACGGTCGCCGCCATCGCGGTGGTCGCCGGTCGGGCGCTGGCGTCGCGCCTGCCGGTGCGGTTGCTGCACCGCGTCGCCGCCGTGATCTTCGGCCTGCTGGCCGTGGCGACGATCGTGGAGCTGCTCCTCGGGGAGTGAGCGCACGTGCTGCGCCAAGATGGCCCGATGCAGCTCGACGACGTCATGCGCACCACCGGCGCCATCCGCGCCTTCACCGACGACCCCGTGCCCGACGACGTGCTCTGGCGCGTGTTCGACCTCGCCCGGTTCGCCCCCAGCGGCGGCAACCGCCAGGGCTGGCATGTCGTCGTGGTGCGCGACCCGGCGGTCCGGGCGGCCGTGCGGGCCGCCGCCGAGGCCGGCTGGGAGGAGTACGTCGCCTTCACCCGGGCGGGCAGGGTGCCCTTCGGCGCCGGCGAGGACGGGCGCTGGCACGGCGTGCCCGACGACGTCGACCTCACGGCGACGCCGTTGGACCGGTCCTTCGTCCAGGGCCTGTGGGCGGCGCCGGTCCTGGCGGTCGTCGTCGCCGACCTGCGGCAGCTCGCCGTCCTCGACGTCGAGGCCGATCGCCAGTCGATCGTCGGCGGGGGATCGATCTACCCGTTCGTCCAGAACGTGCTGCTGGCGGCGCGCGCCGAAGGCCTCGGCGGGGTGCTGACTACCTTCCTGGCGCGCCACGAGGACGCCGTGCGCGACGTGCTCGGCCTGGCGCCGTACCAGGGCGTCGCCGCCATGGTCTGCCTCGGTGTGCCCGATCGCTTCCCGACCCGCCTCACCCGCCGGCCGGTCGAGGCGTTCGTGACGATCGACCGGGTCGACGGTCCGGCGCTGTCGACCTGACCATGGTTGGCACCTGATACCCCGCGGGGTATGGTGTCGACATGAGGACAGATACCCCATGGGGTAAGCGAAGGGCGATGCCGTGCCGGTGAGGGCCCTGTTGGCGTCGCCGCTGGGGTTCCTCATCGGGATCTCTCTGGGGGCGCTCGGCGGCGGCGGATCGGTGCTGGCCGTGCCGGCGCTGGTGTACGTCGCCGGCCAGGCGCCGAAGGAGGCCGTGACCACCTCGTTGGTGATCGTCGGCGCCACGGCGCTCGTCGGGATGGTGAGCCATCTGCGCGCCGGGAACGTGCGTGTCGGTCCCGGTGTGGCCTTCGGCGCCGCCGGTGTGGGCGGCGCGCTGATCGGTTCTGCCCTCAACCATCTCGTCGACGAGAACGTGCTGCTCCTGGGCTTCGCGGCGCTGATGCTGCTGGCCGCCTGGCGCATGGGGGTGAACCGGTCGCCGGCCGACGACCCGGAGCAGGTCGAGTCCCGGACCGATGGCGGCCCGAGTGACGGCGGCTCGCCCGGTCCGGGTGGTGGCGTGGCGCTGGCGGCACCGCCGCGGCGCAGGGTCGACGCCGGGACCGTCGTGCGGGTGCTCGCCGCCGGTTCGGTCGTGGGGCTCGTCACCGGGTTCTTCGGCGTCGGCGGCGGCTTCGTCATCGTGCCGGCGCTGGTGTTGGCGCTGAAGTTCGACATGGCCGAGGCGATCGGCACCTCGCTGCTGGTCATCGCCATGAACTCGGCGGTGGCGTTGCTCGCCCGCCTGGGGACCAGCGGCGTCGACTGGGGGGTGGCGCTGCCGTTCACCGTCGCCGGGATCCTCGGCGTCTCGGTCGGCACCCGCATCGGCGA
>JAGQTE010000348.1 GCA_020439175.1 Acidimicrobiales bacterium
CCATGGCCGGCTGGCTGGCGCAGGCGCCGCCCGCCCGACCCGTGACCGCTCGGGTCGAGGCGACCGTCGCCCGGTGGGCCGAGCGCGGCGCTGCCGAGACCGAGGCGGGTCGCGTCGAGGTGCGCGCCCTCGGACGGGCCGCCGTCGACGAGGTGGCGGCGAGCCAGGGCATCCCGGCAACGGTCGGTGACGTGATCGAACCGATGCTGCCGGTGATCGTCGAGCGGGCGCTGCCCGGCATCCTCGAGACGGCGCTGCCCGACGTGATGGCGATGCTCAGCGATGACCCGTCGGCCATCGGCGGTGTCGTGGACGCCCTGCTGCCCCAGCTGCTGCCCGAGATCATGGGCAAGCTCAGCGATGACCCGTCGGCCATCGGCGGTGTCGTCGATTCGCTGCTGCCGTCGTTGCTGCCGACCGTCATGGACCGCCTCGCCGAGGACCCGGCGCCCCTGCTCGGCGTCGTGAACACGATCGTCGAACCGCTGCTCGCCGAGCTGCTGCCGACCGTGGTCGATCAGCTCGGCGAGAACCCGGAGCCGATCCGCGAGCTGGTCATGGGGCAGTCGACGAGCATCGCCGGCGACATGGTCGAGAGCGTCCGGGCGCGGGCGGTCACAGGCGACGAGCGGGCGGAACGCATCGCCCGCAAGCTGCTCTTCCGCAAGCAACGTCCGGAGCTGGCGTCGTCCACCGTGCCCGAGCTCAACGCCGGCGCCCCACAGCACGCCGACTCCTCCGACACGGCTGCCGGTGCGTCGTGAGCACCACAGCCGCTCGATCGCCCGAGGCCGAGGGCGGGTTGGCCCAACCCGCCGGGTTCGTCAGCAGGGCCATGGCGTTCACCGTGGACCTGCTCGTCATCTCGTTGGGCATGGCCGGAGCGACGGTGGTCTTCGACTCGCTCGGCATCGTGTTCAGCTCGGTCGACATGAACAGCCTCGACCACACCGGCTATCTGGCGGTCGGCTTCCTCGCCTTCGTCGTGTACTGCACGCTCGGCTTCACCCTCTTCGGCCAGACGTTGGGCAAGCTCCTGTTCGGACTGCGGGTCGTGCGACCCGACGGCTCGAACCCGCACCTGGCCCGGTCGCTGGTGCGGGCCTTCGCCTACAGCCTGTCGGCCGTCCTCGGCATCGGCTTCTTGATCGTGCTGGTCACCCGCGACCGCCGAGCCCTGCAGGACTACCTGGCCGGGACGTTCGTCGTCTACGCGTGGCCGGCCCGGCCGCGCACCCTCATCGACCTGCGCTCACTCGAGCCGTTGGTCCCCGACACGCACCGCCGCCCGACGCGTCGATCGGGTTGACCGACGAGCTACGACGCCGGGCAGGTCCAGCCCGACGCCGGCGGCATCAGACGTGCTGGGGGTTGCGCGACACGCCGTCGCGGATCGCCGCTGCCGACACCGCCGCAGCGACGCGCTCGACGATGCGGTCGTCGAAGATCGACGGGACGATGTAATCGGCCGAGAGCTCGTCGTCTCCGACCACCGAGGCGATGGCGTCCGCTGCGGCGAGCTTCATGCCCTCGGTGATCGAGGTGGCCGACACGTCGAGCGCACCGCGGAAGATGCCGGGGAAGCACAGGGCGTTGTTGATCTGGTTGGGGAAGTCCGACCGGCCCGTGGCGATGACCGCAGCCACGCCCTTGGCCTGCTCCGGGCGGATCTCCGGGTCGGGGTTCGCCAGCGCGAACACGATGGGGTCGACGCCCATCGTCTCGAGGTCCTCGCGGGTGATGAGCCCCGGACCCGACACGCCCACGAACACGTCGGCGCCGGGCATGACCTCCGACAGGGTGCCCGTCAGGCGGTTCGGGTTGGTGTTCTCGGCGAACCACTGCTTGGCGGGGTTGAGGTCCTCACGGCCTTCCCAGATCGCACCCTTGCGGTCGACGCCGACGACGTGCGGCACGCCCGCCTCGAGCAGGATCTTCGAGATCGCCACGCCGGCAGCGCCGACACCGGCGATGACGACGTTGAGGTCCGACATCTTCTTGTCGACCAGCTTCAGGGCGTTGGTCAGCGCCGCCAGCACCACGACGGCCGTGCCGTGCTGGTCGTCGTGGAAGACGGGGATGTCGAGGGCGGCCTCGAGCGCTTCTTCGATCTCGAAGCACTGCGGCGCGGCGATGTCCTCGAGGTTGATGCCGCCGAACACCGGCGCCAGTCGCTTCACCGTCTCGATGGTCTCCTCGGCCGAGTGCACGTCGAGGCAGACCGGGAAGGCGTCGACCCCGGCGAACTCCTTGAACAGCAGCGCCTTGCCCTCCATCACGGGCAGGGCCGCCTCGGGACCGATGTTGCCGAGGCCGAGCACCGCGGTGCCGTCGGTGACGATGGCGACGGTGTTGCGCTTGATCGTCAGGTCGTGCACCCGCTCGGGGTCCGACGCGATCGCCTTGCAGATGCGGGCGACGCCGGGGGTGTAGGCCATCGACAGGTCGTCGCGGTCGCGCGCCGGCGCCAACGATCGGACCTCGATCTTGCCGTGCTTGTGCATCGAGAAGGTGCGGTCCTCGTGGGACAGCACCTCGATGCCGTCGAGGCCGCGGATGGCGTCGAGGACCACGAGCTGGTGCTCCTCCGACGAGCAGTTCACGACGATCTCCTCGTCGAGGTAGCTCTGCTTCGCCTCGAACCCCTCGAGGGCCACGATGTTGCCGCCTACCTCACCGATCGCCATGGCCAGGCGACC